>DGEG01000088.1:0-876 GCA_002385825.1 Firmicutes bacterium UBA3932
TTCAGCATTTAAGGCTAGCTGCAGTAATATGTACGAGGTTGCTGAATACATCGGAGTGACTGAAGAATTTTTGCGCCAAGCCTTTGAGACATATAGCCAGATTTATGGCAATTACAAGGAATACGGCCGGTATGTGATCTATTTCGATCCACCCGGTGTATTTGAATGGAGGAAAAATGGATGAAAAGAATAGTCAGCGCAGTACTTATTCTTGCGGTTGCGCTCTTGGCTGGTTGCGTAGAAGTCGTAGAGCCCGAAAAAGTCGAGAAAACAGACGGCACTCCAGTTGAATCGCAGCAGAGCGACGATAAGGAGGCACAAGACCAGAATCAGACACAAGAGCAGGAACAAGAGAAGCCAAAAGTCGAGACATTCAAGATCGGCGATTCGGTTAAGGCCGGTAACCTGATTTTCACAGTCAACTCCACCCGGACAGATGAAGGCAACGAGTTCATCAAGCCTGGTGAGGGCAAGACATACTATATTGTGGATGTGACTGTTGAGAATACCGGCGATGAATCGGAAGTCGTCAGTTCGCTGATGATGTTCAAGTTATTAGATGCAGACGGCTACAATTACAGCGTCACATTTGGCCCCGAAACAAAAGGGTCGGTTGACGGTGAGATATCGCCAGGCAGGAAGATACGCGGGGAATTGGTATTTGAAATACCGGAAGAAGCTACAGGGCTGGAACTCCAAATTGACCCCACAGTTTTTGGCAGCGGACAAATAATAGTTAACCTTGATAAATAAATTTAATGGGAGGTTTTATTATGAAAAAAGCAGGCGGAATTATAGCTCTCATTGCCGGCATCTTTGGAGTTATTGCTGCAATAGTTACTTTGTTTGTCGGCGGCGTAGGAGCAGCTTTCGGAG
>DGEG01000088.1:1078-2858 GCA_002385825.1 Firmicutes bacterium UBA3932
TATTCTCGGCGCAATATCTATTGGAGCAAAAGGGAAAGTGCCAGGTATTCTACTAATAATATGCGCCATAGCAGGCGCTATACTCGGCGGAACATTTGTTGCAATATTCATGGTGCTTGCGCTAATTGGTGGAATACTGACCGTTATTGGAAATAAAAAAGAAAAGGAAACAACCCAGGCATCTTCATGATCATTTCATTGATCTGCTGAAAATAAAGAAGAGTAACTCTTCTTTATTTTTTAACAACAATAGTGAACACTTGTTCTGTATAAGGGAGGACGTTGATGATCAGAGCAGCAGCATACGCACGCTACAGTAGCGACAACCAACGCGAGGAGAAGCATTGAGGCTCAAATTCGCGCTATTCGTGAGTATTGCCAGAAAAACGATATACAGCTCGTGAAGATATACACAGATGAGGCTCGGAGCGCAATTACGGACGACAGGCCAGGCTTCCTCAAGATGATAGAGGACAGCTCATTGGGCCTGTTTTCTGCTGTCATCGTCCACAAACTTGACCGGTTCAGCCGGGACCGGTACGATTCGGCGTTTTATAAGCGGCAGTTGAAAAAGAACGGTGTCCGGTTGATATCCGTTCTCGAACCCCTCGACGACAGCCCGGAAAGTGTCATCTTGGAATCAGTCCTCGAAGGTATGGCTGAATACTACAGCCGGAACCTGGCCCGGGAAGTCATGAAGGGCATGAGAGAGACTGCCCTGCAATGCAAACATACCGGCGGGAAACCTCCCCTTGGATATAATGTTGCTCCTGATGGGACGTATGTAATCAATGAGCAAGAAGCCAAAGCCGTAAGAATGATCTTTGAAATGTATGCTGCTGGAAAAGGATATAGCGAAATCATTACGGCTCTGAACAAGGATGGTCATAGAACACAAACCGGCAGGCCATTTGGGAAAAATAGCATCCATGACATACTTGTAAATGAAAAGTACCGAGGAGTTTATATATTTAACCGTTCAGCAAGTAAGGAAAAAGGTAGTCGAAATCACCATAAAAGCAAAAATGAAGATGAAATCATTAAAATTGAGGGCGGCATGCCAAGAATCATTGACGATGAAACCTGGGAGAGGGTACAGGAAAGAATGCGAAGCAACAAAAGGGGCAGAAATTCTGCCAAGGAAATCTATCTCCTATCAGGATTGATATACTGCGGCAAGTGCGGTGGAGCCATGACCGGTGCAAGGAAGTTTGCCGGCAGGAACAAGGACCTATATGTCACATATGAATGCTCTATGCGAAAACGAACCAAGACTTGTGACATGAAAGCTATAAATAAAGTATACATTGAGAATCTTGTAATAGAACACCTTGAGAAAAACGTGTTTGCTCCTGAAGCCACGGAAAGATTGGTAACTAAAATAATAAAATATGCTTCTTCTCAGCGGAAAGAAATCAGCCAGGATATAAAAACAATAACGGATCAACTTGCCGGCGTGCAAACTGAGATAAATAACATAGTTAACGCCATCGCCAAGGGCATGTTCCACGAATCGATGAAGGCCAAGATGGACGAACTTGAAGCCAGAAAAGCCCAGCTCTCATTGAAACTTGAGGAAGCAAAATTACAGGAGCAAATCCATGCCCCTACAGAAGAAATGATCCGCAGATACTTACAGAAGGACGCTGATATAAGAAACAAAAGTCCGGAAGAGCAAAGACGCGTCTTCCAGACTTATATTAATAGGATTATCGTCTATGAGGACAAAATCGACATAGACAAAATTGTGACCTTTGATGGTGGAGGCGAGGGGAGTCGA
>DGEG01000151.1 GCA_002385825.1 Firmicutes bacterium UBA3932
CATTGATGCTTATAAAAGCGTTTCTTCCGCTCAGCAGGGTTCCTACGGACCGTTTATTGAATTGATAAGGTCTGCCAAAGTGATTGATCCGTTAACTGTTCAAATTCAATTCACAGATGCGGAAAACGCCACCGTTGAAAACCTGGTATTCCCTATTCTTCCTTCTCATAAATACAGCAGACCCAGCGATCTCGCCAGGGATACGAGTAATTATATTCCCATGGGTACGGGGCCATATATCATAAGCGATATGGAGGAAGGAAAGCAAATCACCCTATCCGGAAACCTCAATTATCGCGGAACTGTACCCAAAAATATTTTGTTATTTAAATTTATGCCGAATAAAGAGGAAGCTGTAAATCTCTTTGATGTGGGCGAAATAAATCTTGCATTCCTCAGAGCCATAAACAGAAATACCCTGGTAGAAGATAAAGTTGTCAAAATGGTGTCCTTTCCGTCTAATGAGGTGGAGGTGCTCGGATTCAATTTCAGCCACGGGGCATTGCAGAATCGCGGTCTTCGTCAGGCCATCGCTCACGCCGTAGACAATCAGATGATTCTGGAAACTTGTTATTATAACAACGGGATATTAAACCAGACCATCTTTTATCCGGGTTATAGAGGCATTGAAAGTGAAGGCGCACTTTATGGATACGATCTGGACAAGGCTGCATCCCTTTTGAAAGCATCAGGATACGAAGGCTTGTCCCTCAGTTTGGTCTTTAATGCTGAAAACCATGCGCGCAATCTGGCGGCGCAGATCATAAAATCCGGGTTGGAGAAGGTGGGAATTTCCGTTACATTAGTACCTTTGGAAAATGAAGATTATTATACAGCTCTTACAAGGGGCGATTTTGATTTATATCTGGGCGGCTTCCGGTTCAGCGAGAACTATGACTTGCGCCCGGTTCTTCAGTCTGACGGCGAATACAATTACACCCGATATTCCGATGCCCGGATGGATGGGTTGCTGGATGAACTGCAACGCGGTATATCAGCAGAACAGAAGAGGAAAACTTTTCAATCTATTCATGAACTCTATGTTAAGGAAATACCCTACTATTGTATCCTGTATAAAACTTACGGAATTGCCGCATCCGTCGATTTGACAGGTGAAATAGAACCCTATTTCTATCATATTTATCACGGGAGCGAAGACTGGCGTGTCACTTATGTAAAGCCCGAGGAATAAGCGGCTAAAGAAAAGCGTAATGCCTGCAACGTGAGATGCAGGATTGTAGTTAGAATTGAGTAAAAGGGGAGAGGATCTTGATTTAAAGTATGATTTATATCTTGACAAAGAGTCTCCGGGAGGTTAGTATAATATTCGCGGCAAAATGAAATACAGGCGGTTGTGGCGGAATAGGCAGACGCGCACGGTTGAGGGCCGTGTCCGAGAGGGTAAGGGTTCAAGTCCCTTCAACCGCACCATAAAAAGTCTTGAAATTTCAACGAATTTGGAATTTCAAGTTTTTTATTCTATATATGATTCGGGTATTTCCCTGATATCGTAAACCCGGTAATAATCCTTTGTTTCGGGATCCTTCTCAACTTCACATCGATTGCGGGAAAGAAGTCTCATGAGCTGATAGACGTCAATCCAGATTTCGTTTGGGCTGTCTTTTTGAGATTCATGGAAAATAAGCTGGAGTCCGATATGCAGGTGTGCCTGCCGGATATTGTTGACATTTTCAGTCCTGCTGTAACCCGTGCGTCCCAGATAGCCGATTACATCGCCGGGTTTGACTACGGAACCCACACTGAGTGATTTATGAAAGGGAAAGTCTTTGCGTAGATGAGCATAATAGTAATATCTTTTCCTGTCATAGCTTCTTATACCGATTCGCCACCCTCCGTACTGGTTCCAGCCCATAGCTTCTATTATGCCGCCTTCCACGGCAACGACAGGTGTGCCTACGGACCCTATCATATCGTGTCCTAAATGGCGACGGAAAAAACCGTAGGACCGGCCGGCGCCGAAATCATAATAATGACTATAATAATAATTTTTTGCAATGGGACAAAATGCTTTGAGCCCGTATTTTCGTTCCCAGCGCTTGCCGGTAGGTGATGTTTCGTCTGGTACTTCGATTTCATAGTCACCCACCAGTCCTGACAGAATGGCTGTATAAGCTTCATGGTAATAATCGTAATACTTCATGTCCTGGGCCAACATTTCCATGGTTTTTCCATCGCGAAGCTTATCAACCACTGAATCGATCTGACCGGTTTTAAAGTTCCTGAAATTATTGCCGTTTTCTGCAGCCAGATATGCGAGAAGTTCAATCCAATCAAGAGGGATTTCACTATTGCGTGATTCGATATGCAGCTTCAGCGAATAATCCAGAGCTTCGTATGGCACATTGAAATCCACCCATTTAATATAATCCGCATCCTTCGACTCCGCAGTTTTTGCAGGGGCAAAGGAGAAGTACCAGCCGCTGCCAATAAATAATACCGTTATAAGGCCTGCAATCAAGAAAAGGCTCAATTTGCGTTGAAGCAAATACCGCATGGAAATAGGCAAATCCTTTCATAGTTTCATAGGTAGATTCACTTTTTATATCTCATATCTATGATGTGAGTACAGGATTCATCACGAAAAAAAGAATAATACTTTTCGCGATTAGAACACGTCGTTTTTCTCTATAATGAGTTTTGCCGGTGGGCGAAGGGTAAAGCGTAATAAAAAAGGATTGACAGGGGAAAAATTACTGATATAATTAGATAGACTAACTAAATAATTGCAAGAAGCGAGCTGCAGAAGAAGAACCTAGTATTAAAAGAAAGGAGGGCCTGTATGGATACATTTGAAAGAGAGCTCAACGAGCTTCTCATTCAAACTTTCCGAGATATCCTGAAGGTGGAAGAGCTGATTCTTGACAGAAGCGCTCCCAAACTTTCCGTATCGGAAGTACATTTGATTGAAGCGGTACGGAAGAGCAAGGACAGGGCCCTGACAGTCTCAGAGATTGCTTCTGAATTAGATATTGCGGTGCCATCAGCTACAATAGCGGTTAACAAACTGGTCAAAAAAGGTTTTATTACGAAAGAAAAGAGCAAAGAAGACGGCCGCGCTGTGATTGTCCGGCTCACTCGGGAAGGAGAGAAAATATACCGGCTTCAACGGTATATTCATTATAAGCTTGTAAGGGCTGCAGCTCAGGATCTGACAGAAGAAGAGAAGGAAACATTGTTGATCGGAGTTCGCCACCTTGACGAGTTCTTCAAGAAAAAAATGGCAAAATATGGAGGAGCGAATGAGTTTTCAAATCGTAGGAACAGGTAGAGCGCACCCGGAATTCGTGCTGAACAACGACATGTTGTCCCAGATTGTGGACACCAGCGATGAATGGATCGTTGCAAGGACGGGCATCAATACCAGATACGTAAGCACTCATGAAACAATTACGGAACTTTCTGTAAAAGCTGCTGATAATGCGTTAAGCAAAGCGGGGATAGGGGCTAAAGATCTGGATCTGATTCTCTGTGCCACAATGAAAGGCGATTATGCCTGTCCTTCACTTGCATGTCTGGTGCAGAAGGAAATTGGGGCAGATTGTCCTGCAGTAGATCTTAACGCAGCATGTTCCGGGTTTCTTTATGCCTTGGATCAGGCGGATGCTTATATAGCATCGGGAAAAGTAGAAACAGTATTGATTATCGGGGCAGAGCTGATGACCCGTCATCTCGACTGGACTGACAGGAGCACCTGCGTGCTCTTCGGAGACGGAGCCGGTGCAGTTGTTGTAAGAAAAGGCCACGGACTGAAATCCATTAAAATAACGGCAAAAGGTGATGACGAACTGTTGGTCATTGGCAATACTTTTTGTCCCAGTCCATACGGAAAACAACCAAAGCTTGACCCGCATTTCCGCATGAAAGGCGGGGAAGTTTTCAAGTTTGCCGTAACGTCGGTTCTGCGCGATGTTAAAGATGTGATGAAAATGGCCGGCGTGGAAGTGAAAGACGTGAAAATGTTGATTCCGCACCAGGCCAACCAGAGAGTGTTTCAGGTAGCAAAAGAAAAACTGGGTTTCTCTGACGAGCAGTTGGCAATGGGAATCGATCATTATGGTAATACCTCATCTGCAAGTATTCCCTTGTTGCTGGATGAGCTGATAGAGGAAGGAAAACTGAAACCTGGAGACATTATAGTGATGTCTGCCTTTGGAGGCGGCTTGACCACAGGGGCCTGCGTTATAGAGTTATAAAGAAATTGAACTTTCTATAAAAGAATATAAAATCAAAGTGTATGGAGGAATGAATTATGACATTTGAAAAAATAGCTGAGCTTATCGCTGAAAACAAGGATATGGATCTATCCAATATCACTATGGAAACGTCCTTTGACGACATGGAACTGGATTCGTTGGACGTGATTGAAGTAGTCATGGCAATCGAGGAAGCTTTCGGAATAACGTTGGAAATTGATGAAAACATAAAGACGGTTGGAGATCTGGTGGATCTTGTAGATAGCCTGATAGAGAATTAATCACTATTAAAGAAATGGAGCAGGTACCAGAATGAAAACGATTATTACGGAAATGCTTGGAATCGAATATCCGATCCTACAGGGAGGTATGGCTTGGGTGGCCAATGCGTCTCTGGCAGGTGCCGTTTCCAATGCGGGAGGTTTGGGTATTATCGCGGCTGCAAACGCTCCTGCAGAGATAGTTCGTGAGGAGATTAAAAAGACCCGGGAGATTACGGACAAACCCTTCGGTGTAAATATCATGCTCATGAGTCCTTTTGTGGACGATATAGCAAAGCTTGTGGTTGAAGAAAACATCAAGGTGGTAACCACCGGTGCCGGCCTGCCGACTAAATACATGAAAGACTGGATTGCAGCCGGAATCAAGGTTATCCCGGTGGTAGCCTCCTGCGGCATGGCAAAAATGGTTCAACGAGCCGGCGCTTCCGCTGTAATCGCGGAAGGCGGAGAAGCCGGAGGACATGTAGGCGAACTGAATACCATGCCTCTTATTCCTCAGGTCTGCGATGCGGTGGATATTCCCGTCATAGCGGCAGGAGGTATTGCCGATGGCAGAGGAATTGCTGCGGTTCTTATGCTGGGAGCGTCGGGTGTTCAGCTTGGAACGAGATTCCTGGTTGCCCGGGAATGCACGATACATCCCAATTACAAGAATAAAATCTTAAAGGCGAAAGATATCGATACCATGACCACGGGAAAGAGGCTTGGACATCCGGTGCGCGCGTTAAAAACGCCCTTTACCAGGGCTTTCTTAAAAAACGAGAAGGACAGTACAAAATCAATCGAAGAACTGGAAGCTTTCGGAGCCGGAGCTTTGCGAAGAGCAGTGCAGGAAGGCGATGAACAAAACGGTTGCTTTATGGCAGGTCAAAGCAGCGGCTTAGTGAAGAAAGAACAGACTGTGGAAGAGATCATTCAGGAACTGATTGAGGAGACCAAGCAAACAATATTAGGTGGGTTGAAATGGGTAGAATAGCTATTGTTTTTTCCGGGCAAGGCGCTCAATATAGCGGCATGGGAAAAGAGCTGACCAGTTGTTCTGAAGCTGCAGCCAACGTGTTCAAAATGGCGGATGCAATTCGGCCAGACACGTCGAAGCAGTGTTTTGAAGGCAGCGATGAGGAGTTGCAGCAAACCGAAAACACACAGCCCTGCATCTTTTGCGTTAGCTATGCAGCGGCGGCGGCTCTTGCAGAAAAAGGTATAATAGCAGATTGTGCCGCAGGTTTTTCTTTGGGAGAAGTGACAGCTCTGGCTTACGGAGGCTATCTATCTGAAGAAGAAGCCTTTAGTTTTGTCACGGCCAGAGCTCTGGCCATGCAGGAAAGCGGTAAAAGAAATCCCGGAGTGATGTTTGCAGTGTTGAAACTTGACAGCGAGGAAGTAACTAAGCTTTGCAGTTGCAGGGAAGGCTGTTATCCTGTGAATTTTAACGGAAAGACTCAGATATCCGTTTCCTGCACCGAAGAAGCCGCAAAGGACTTTCCCAAGGCAGTGGCGGCGGCAGGCGGCAAAGCTATAAAGCTTGCAGTAAGCGGCGGCTTTCACTCCCCTATGATGAGGGGGGCAAGGGAAGCTTTGGAGCGAGATTTCCGGGAATTGTCTTTCAAAGAAGGAACCATTCCCGTTTATTCCAACGTGACAGGAGAACCCTACAAAGGAAAGACGCAGTTATTTCAACAGATTGATTCCCCGGTACTATGGTATCCGCTGATTCTGAACATGAGAAGGGATGGGGTGGATACTTTCATTGAAGCCGGACCCGGTAAAACTTTGAGCAATATGATTGCGAAGATACTTCCGGGAGCACGCATCCTGAATGTGGAAGACGAACAAAGCCTAAATAACACGGTGGAGGTGTTGAAGAATGCTTAGCAATAAAAATGCAATTATAACAGGGGGTAGCCGGGGAATCGGTAGAGCGATT
Organism: Firmicutes bacterium UBA3932; assembly: GCA_002385825.1. Classification (GTDB taxonomy): domain Bacteria; phylum Bacillota; class Clostridia; order Peptostreptococcales; family Anaerovoracaceae; genus UBA1426. The sequence continues at coordinate 6,423 of DGEG01000151.1, forward strand.
GCAAAGGAGTTCGCTTCTAAAGGAGCTTCTGTTGCTCTGATTTACGGTGGCAACAAGGAAGCTGCCCAAGAGACGGTGGCAGAGCTGGAAAAAATGGGAGCTAAAGCCTTGGCTTATCAATGCGACGTCAGTTCCTTTGAGGAAACTAAAAAAGCAGTAGAGAAGATCCTTGAAGACTTCTCCCACATAGATATTCTAGTAAATAATGCCGGGATTACAAAAGATGGATTATTGTTAACCATGGATGATGAGAGTTTCACCAGCGTGCTTGACACTAATTTGAAGGGAAGCTTCTACATGATTAAGCATCTGTATTCTCATATGATGCGTCGCCGGCAAGGACGAATTATCAACATATCATCCGTTTCCGGCCTTATGGGCAATCCGGGACAGGCTAATTACTCCAGTGCAAAGGCAGGAGTCATCGGTTTAACAAAAACCGTCGCAAAGGAGTTGGCCGGAAGAAATGTGACTTGCAACGCCATCGCTCCTGGATTCATCGAGACGGACATGACGGAAAGTCTCTCGGACAAAGTCAAGGAAACGGCGTTAGGTCTGATTCCTCTGAAAAGAATGGGGAAACCGGAAGAGGTGGCGAAGCTGGCTGCTTTCCTGGCCTCGGATGACAGCAGCTACATCACCGGACAGGTTATTAAAGTGGACGGGGGGTTGTATATTTGAGAAGGGTAGCGATAACGGGAATGGGAGTAGTATCTCCTATCGGAAATGACATGGAAACCTTCCGGAAGAATCTGTTAGAAGGTGTATGCGGTATCGATTACATCACGCGTTTCGACCCGGAAGAGTACAAAGTTAAGATTGCCGCAGAGGTTAAAGACTTCCGGATAACCGATCATGTTGACAAGAGTGAAGCTCGCCGCATGGATCTTTTTACCCAATATGCCGTCGTTGCCGCAAAGGAGGCGATTTCTCAAAGCTGTATCTTGGGCACCGTGGAACCGGAGAAGTTCGGCGTCTATATCGGCTCTGGAATCGGCGGCATGGATACTCTGGTAAATACAATGGATAGATTCAGGGCGGGGGGGCCGAGAAAAGTTTCTCCTCTGTTCATTCCCATGATGATTTCCAATATGGCCTCGGGCAACATTGCCATTCAATACAATGCTATGGGACCGTGCCTTCCTGTGGTGACAGCCTGCGCCACTTCGTCCCATGCCATTGGAGAGGCTTATCGTGCTATACGTTTCGGATACGCAGATGCAATCATCGCCGGAGGAACCGAAGCAGCCATTAATTGTCTTGCAGTTGCCGGCTTTACAAACAGCATGGCCTTATCTACCAGAAATATACCGAATGATAGCTCTATTCCTTTTGATGCAAGAAGAGACGGTTTTGTAATCGGGGAAGGTGCCGGTGTTGTAATTATGGAAGACTACGAACATGCGAAGAACCGGGGTGCAAAAATATTAGGAGAAATAGTGGGATACGCCAATACGTGCGATGCTTATCATATTACCGCACCTCACCCGGAAGCGGAGGGGGCGGCCAATGCGATCCGCCTTGCATTGGAAGAGGCAGGATATACCAAAGGTGTGAAGCTTTATTATAATGCACACGGCACATCCACACCCTTAAACGACAAAGTTGAAACCCTGGCACTTAAAAAAGTGTTGGGAGAAGACGGGGCAAGAGAGATATATATAAGCAGCACCAAGTCCATGACGGGACATATGCTTGGAGCGGCAGGAGCCGTTGAAGCCATCGCCTGTCTCATCGCTCTTGAAACGGGAGAAATCCCTCCAACGATAGGATATAAAGAACTCGATCCGGAATGCGATCTGAACTATACTCCTAATGTAAAAGCGAAGGTGGATGTGGAAATGGCCGTATCCACATCTCTTGGATTCGGTGGGCATAACGCTGTCCTGGTTATTCGGAAAGGAGACAGATAATGAAGGTTCAGGATCTGGAAAAGATTCTGCCACATAGAAAACCGATGTTGCTTTTGGATGAAGCTAAGGTGGACGAATCAGGCAAAGCAATAGGAATTTATAATGTGAAAGGAGATGAATTTTTCCTCCAGGGGCATTTCCCCGGCAATCCGGTGGTGCCGGGGGTAATACTATGCGAAATGATGGCACAGACTTGCGCCGTCTTGTTTTCTCAAGATGTCAAGGATAAAAACCCATATTACACAAGCTTGGATAAAGTCCGTTTCCGTAATCCCGTAAAACCGGGGGACCGGGTAACCTTTGAATGCGAAATTATCAAGGCGAAACCCCCCTTTGTTTTCGCCAAGGGAAAAGGGTTTGTGGAGGGGAAACTGTGCATCCAAGGTGAATTCTCTTTCGCTCTCATATAGTTTTTTATATTTGGTTTCAGGCATTTATTATAATTTTCAAAAAGCATCTGACATCAAGTGCAAAATGTGATAAAATTAGTCCTATATTTTTATTGGAATAAAACGGGCGAATCATAACAATACAGTAATTGCGGAGTGTGGGAAATGCTAAAACGATTGAGAGGATACCGGCATGATGCCAGAAGAGTGCGGGATCTCGATTCCGTGCACCAAATGATGCCCTACATATTGAAAAGACGATGTGATTCCGAAGTATATATCAATGAAAAAGTCGATGTGACGGAAGCTTTAAAGTACATAAAACAGAGAAATGAATCGGATCCGGATCGCAAGTTTACGCTGTTCCATTTGATTTTAGCTGCTTTTTCTAAAACCATCATCCATAGACCTTATTTAAACCGGTTTATTTCCGGCAGGAGATATTATGAGAGGTATGATGTCAGTTTTTCTTTTGTTATAAAAAAACAATTCTCCGATAAGGGCGAAGAAAGCCTCATGATATTGCGAACAAACGGGGATTCTACTTTGGATGAAATCAATCAAAAAGTTCGAGGGACAGTGCAGGAAGTAAGGGAAACGGGAGGCAATGACCTGGATAAAATTCTCGATCTGCTGGTGAAATTCCCAAGGCCGGTGCTCAGACTTTTTGCCACTTTGCTCAATTTACTTGAATACTATAATTGCATGCCCAAATCCTTATCTGATGTAGATCCGTATTATTCAACCGTATTGATCGCCAACCTGGGCAGCATCAAGTGCGGAACCCCTTATCACCATTTGACGGAATACGGTACAAACTCTTTGATGGTCACCATAGGAGAAATCCACAAAGAAAGTGTAATCGACAATGAGGGAAATTCTCATATACGAGATGTTGTGGAGATGGGAATAACCATCGACGAGAGAATAGGCGACGGTTACTACTTTGCGAAATCCATAAAAATGTTTAAGTATCTGTTAAATAATCCTGAACTTCTCGAAATGCCGTTTAAGGAAGAGGTGAATTGCGATGATGAAAGCTCCATGGCTTAAATTCTACAATTCGGTTCCCCATCATCTGGATTACCCCGATATATCTATTTTTGAGTTGATGGAAAAAGCTGCTGAAAAATACCCTGACCACATCGCTTATGAGTTTTTTGGCACAACAGCAACGTATACGCAGTTTGTAGAAGAGGTGCATCAATGTGCAAAAGCATTGAAATCCCTGGGAATTAAAGAGGAAGATCGGGTTACGATATGTCTTCCCAACGTGCCGCAGGCCATCATCATGTTCTATGCCATCAATATGATCGGGGCTATAGCCAACATGGTCCATCCTCTGGCAGCTGAAGGGGAAATCCGATTTTTCCTTAAAGATTCCAACAGCGTAGCAGCCATAACGCTGGATGCATTTTATGAAAAGTTTTCAAATGTTATAAAGGATACCAATGTTAAATATTTAATAATTACAAGCATAAAGGATAAATTAAATCCGCTCAAAACCTTAGGATATTTTGTAACAAAAGGTCGTAAAATCAAGCCGATTCCCAGAAATGCAGACCTTATTTATTGGAAAGACTTTCTAGAGATTGGAGAGAGGTATGGGTTTGATTATATAGTCCGCCGGAAGGGAAATGATCCGGCAGTTATTCTTTACAGCGGAGGCACAACGGGGACTACAAAGGGCATTCTTCTCACAAATTTGAATTTCAATGCGCTGGCATTGCAGACTATAGCTATGGGGGACTGTGCATCGCCGGGAGATTCTATGTTATCCATCATGCCTATATTCCATGGTTTTGGACTGGGCATAGGAATCCATACAATGTTAGTTCATGGCTGCAAATGCATTTTAATCCCTGCATTCAGCGCTCAAACCTTCGGAACGCTGCTGAAAAAAAATCAGCCTAACCATATAGCCGGTGTACCCACTCTTTATGAAGCGCTGTTGCGGAGCAAGAAAATAAAGAAGAACGATCTTAAGTGTCTGAAAGGCGTGTTCTGCGGTGGCGATTCACTGTCAGTGGAATTGAAGAAAAAGGTGGATGCGTTTCTGAAAGAGCACGGCGCCACAGTGCAAATCAGAGAAGGATATGGCACAACGGAATGCGTGACGGCCAGTTGCCTGACGCCGAAAAACTATTATCGCGAAGGGAGCATCGGCTTGCCTTTTCCTGATACGTATTATAAAATAGTGAAGCCTAATACACAGGAAGAAGTTCCTTACGGAACGGAGGGAGAAATCTGCATTCACGGTCCCACCGTGATGTTGGGCTACATAGGAAACCCAAAAGAAACCGCTCACGCGTTGCAGATTCATCCGGACGGGCTTACCTGGCTTCATACCGGTGATTTGGGGGTTATGGACGAGGACGGCTTCGTATATTTTGTACAACGTCTTAAAAGAGTGATTATATCTTCCGGCTACTCTATTTATCCGTCCCAGTTGGAAAATATCATCGATGCTCATGAAGCGGTGCTCATGTCTACCGTCATCGGAGTAGACGACCCGTATAAGATACAGAAAGTGAAGGCATTCATCGTACTGAAGCCCAATATTTCTCCCACCGAAGAAGTGAGGGAAAGCATACGGAAACATTGCGAAAAGAATATTGCAAAATACGCAATGCCATATGAATTTGAGTTTCGTGAGTCTCTGCCCAAGACATTGGTGGGGAAAGTAGCTTATACGATTCTCGAGGCAGAAGAGAGAGAAAAGGAAGAGAGGCGGAGAAATAATCGAGAATGAGTGTGAAAAATGTTAGAGATCACCAAATTATGCACGTTCAAGCAGAGGACATATACCCGGTGGCTGAGGAGTATTTTCTCAAGACGGCAAGGTTTGACAGGAACAACGAAAAGCATATGCGGATGTGGTCTCGCGCACTTGAAATCTATGATGAACTCCGCGATAAAGCAGAATTAAAAGCAGTTTATCGTTATATGGTTCCGGACAAAAAAGAAGGGAAAAACCTTTTCTTTCAAGATGTGTCAATTGTCTGCAATGCTTTTGAGTTGTTGAGTCTTGAGAATATAAAAGGGGCGTATTTCTATCTGCTCACTGCAGGAAGAGTGCATACGGATAGCGATCAGCTGGTCGATCAGCTATATAGCGATGTATGGGGCACTTCTCTTGTTGATGCTTTGCGACAAAAAGTCGGGGAACATATTTTCTCTGTTGAGTCGAAAAGGGAAACCCCCGGCGTTTTATCTGAACCCTTTGGACCGGGTTATTACGGAATGCCGTTGGAACAGACCTCTGAGATTTTTCGAATTATCGACCCTTCTCTAGTGAATGTTTACCTCAGTACCGGCGGGATGATGGTGCCACAGAAAAGTGTGACAGGGCTTTACCTGTCCGTTAAAGACGGCACACAACTGCCTCCCCTTTCATGTGAGAGCTGCATAGGAGGGACTTTCGGTTGCGCTTTTTGTAACCGTTCGGGCATTAAATAAAATACTAAGAGTTAATGCGTTTCTGTTTTCTGTATTCCTTCGGCGTGAGACCTTCAACCTTACGAAAGACTTTTGAAAAATAACTCTGGTCTGAAAATCCGCATTGATAGGCTATATTTGTAAGGTTAAGCGCCGTATCTTTCAGCAGTTTTTTTGCTTCGCGTATTCTTAAAAGGGTAAGGTATTCCGTAAAACTCCTGCCCATTTCCTGTTTGAAAAGGGCGGATAAATATGATTTGTTTACATGGAAATGATTTGCGCTGTCTTCTAAGGTCATCTTTTCCTTAAAGTGTTTGTTCATATGTTTTACGGTTTTTTTCACGATTTCTGATGAACCATGATAGAAGCTTTCAGCATATGTAACCGCCAAATCGCTCAGGAATGTGCAGGCGAACCGCTTCATGCTATCGTAATCCTTTTCTTCGGCTAATGTATCCAGACTGCTCAAATCTGCTTCGATAGTTGATTGATCCCAATCCGGCAAACCTCTGATCAACATGTTGCATAAACTGTAAATTTTCATTTTAAGGGCTTCAAGATCGCCGGCCTCCAAAAGATAGAGCTCATCCATCAATTGAGAAGCGGCATCAACGGCTCCCTGGCTATCCCCGCTGCTGACCAGCTGACTTACTTGCTTTTCTAATTCGTGAGGATAACTCATTGCCTTTTGAGACATTTTATATTTCCGCACCTCGGAATTCAGTTTGGTCTGCCTGCGATATCGTTCGTTTCTGATGAAATATTCCCCTGCATTTTCCACGGAAGAAAGAACGCAGTTGTTCAACATGACGGAGAGATGGGATACTTCTTCCGGGGTGAAAGAACTCATCTTGTTCATTGTCATAATAAGCTTTGGATAGTCGGCATCGCTTACACTATCTTCTTTCAGGACCTTTGTGACAGTGGATTCACGAAGAGATGCCATTACAATCGGTCCTGCCAGAAATCCTCCTACAAGGGTATCTCCATGCAGCAAAGCTACTGCAATTTTCACCAACCCTCCTCTGCATACGAAAATATACGGTTCGCCCAGCTGCGAAGCGTAATTCAATGAGGAGAGCAGATTTCTGCCGCAAGGAGAAGAAGGGTCTCCATATTGATGAGAATGGCTGCAGACTTTATATTCTTCGCCCCATTCCAATCTTATATCGCCCTCGCTATCCATATACGTGACTGGAATTTTCATCATAACGCTGAAGGCGTTAATAGACTCTATAAGATAGTTTGAGAGCCGGTGGTCAGACGATTTCACAGTGGATGAAAATACCTGATTCAATGCGTTCACCTCACAAAATTACCTAAATTGCGAACTTAGGTAATAATATTTTACCAAACATTAGATAGATGCGCAAGGCGCAAAGGATCGAACCAAAAAAAATACAAATATAGATTTAAATCCTCCTATCCTTTTATACATGTAATATGTATCATAAATATGGAGAATAGTAGAGGTGTAGAAGAAAACTATTCCATGTAAAATTATTAAATCAACGGAGGAAAAAAGGAAAGTATGGGAAAAGAACTGGTAATAAAGGCACTGCGCCATGAAAAGACCGAACGAGTACCCTGGGTGCCCTTTGCCGGAGTTCATGCCGGAAAACTGAAGGGCTACACAGGAAAAGAAATCCTGACGGATGCTGACAAACTCGTAGAATCACTGCTTGAAGTTAATAAGCTGTACATGCCCGACGGCATGCCCATCACATTTGATTTGCAGATTGAAGCGGAAATACTGGGATGTTCATTGCTTTGGGCTGACAATAACCCGCCCTCAGTAAAATCTCATCCCCTGGCAGAAGATAAAACAATCCCATGCAGGTGCACAATTCCAACGAAGGAGTCGGGAAGAATCCCGGTGATATTGGATGCTATGCGCAGAGTTAAGGCTGAGATTGGAGATCAGACGGCTCTGTACGGATTGATATGCGGGCCTTTCACTCTCGCTTCCCATCTTAGAGGCACATCCATATTCATGGATATGGTTAAAGATCCTCAATACGTAAAAGATCTGATTGAATTCTGTTCCGAAGTATGTATTCAAATGGCCGAGTATTACATTGAAGCCGGGATGGATGTTATTGCCATCGTAGATCCACTCGTGAGCCAAGTGTCTCCTAAGCATATAGAGAATTTGCTTGCCGATGGCTTCATTGCAGTTTTTGATTTCATACGGAGCAAAGGAGCCCTCTCCAGCTTCTTCGTGTGCGGAAACGCCTCTAAGCAAATTGAAGTCATGTGTAAGATGAATCCGGATGGCATTTCTGTAGACGAAAACGTCAATTTAGTGGAAGCCAAGAAGATCAGCGACAAATACAACATTACCATCGGAGGGAACATTCCTCTGACCACCACCATGCTGCTTGGAAATCAGCAGGACAACATGAAGGCTGTTATCGATATTCTTGATAGCGTAGATCACCACAACTTCATCTTGAGCCCTGGTTGCGACATGCCTTATGACACGCCCATCGAAAACACCATCGCGGCTGCCCAGGCTGTCAGAAATCCCGACGATGCTCGGAAGATGCTGGAGAACTATACCGTGGTAGTAGACGATATCGATGTTGAGATACCGGACTACAAAAACCTGGACAAAGTTCTTATCGAATTGTTCCTGCTTGATCCCGATCAATGCGCCGCATGCACATACATGCTGAACAGCGTGGTGGATATATATGACGAGATCAAGGATATAGCGGAATACAGAGTCTATAAATATTTTATCCGTGAAGACATTGCGAGAACCAGAAAGATGGGACTTACGAACTTGCCTACTATGTGCATTGACGGTGAACAGAAATACATTTCCATCATTCCGCCGAAAGAAGAACTAATCGCAGAAATTAAGAAATATGCCGAAGCTAAAAAAGCTAAATAAGATATTCTTGAATTGGTATTACAAATAGGAGGGAAAAAGATGAGTAAAGAAATGCTGTTTGAGGCTGCTGCCGAGTCGATTATCGAAAGTGATGAAGATAAAGCTTTCGAAGTGCTCGCCCAGGCAGAAGAACAAGGTGTGGATTTGGTTGAACTTTTGGGCCAAGGCTACAGCGCTGGAATGAGAGAGCTGGGTGATCGTTTTGGAAGAGGAGAAATCTTCCTTCCCGAACTGATCTTTGCCACAGAAGTCATGAAAGCAGTAACAGAAAAAATCGAAGCAAAAATGGAATCCGTAGACACTCCCAAGAAAGGCGTCATGGTTATCGGTACCGTCGCTGGTGATGTCCACGACATCGGTAAGGGTATCGTTGCTTCTCTGGTTAAGACTAACGGTATCGAAGTGCATGATCTGGGCCGCGAGGTTCCGGCTGAAGTTTTTGTAGAAAAGGCAATTGAGTACAATGCAGATTTTGTAGGAAGCAGCGCATTGCTTACCACTACCATGACTGAGCAGAAAAAAATTGAAGAACTCCTTGTAAAAGCCGGTATTCGGGATAAGGTCATGACACTTGTCGGTGGTGCTCCCGTTACTAAGCGCTGGGCAGAAAAGATCGGCGCAGACGCTTACTGCGAAGATGCCAGCGAGGCTGTGCAAGTGATTCTTTCCTGGCTTGAAAACTAATACTAAACCAAACCGGTACAACACGGAATCGGGTACAGTTGTTAATAGTCGGGAAAGGAGCAAAAAATGGCTAAATTTAAGCACGAAGAAGACATCAGGGGCTATTGCATTCTAAGTAATGAAGACTTGGATGCGCTCCACGAGGCTACGCTAGACCTCATGGAGGACTTCGGTCTTCAGATTCATGGTGATGAAGCCCTGGAAATCTACAGTGCAGCAGGTTGTGACGTAGACAAGGAAAACCACAGGGTTCGCTTCCCAAGAAATCTTGTCAATGACAGCATTGAATCCTGTCCTGAAGAGTTCGTTCTTTGTGGCAGAGACCCAAAGCATGATACGTTGGTCGGGGGCAAAAATGTAGCCTTCAAAAACTTTGGGACCGGCGTTCTGATTATAGATCCTTACACAGGTGAGATCAGGGAGTCCACAAAGGAAGATCTGGGGAATGTAGCTCGTTTCTGTGACGCACTTGATTCCATCGACGTATTCTCCATAGCTGTAACTGCAGGAGATGTGAATCAAAAAGTAAGATCGCTTCATGAAGCTGAAGTTGTCTTCAACAACCTTACGAAGAACTTTGCCCATGATCTGGAAGGAGTAAAGAATACCCAACGATTTATCGATATGGCGGCTGCTATTCAGGGCGGTTACGACAAATTGAGAGAACGTCCCATAATTACCATGGGAGCCTGCCCCAACAGTCCGCTTGAGATAAACGAAAATGAGACCAGTATCATTATACTTTCCGCCAGACATGGCCTTCCTATCGACATTCTGTCAATGGGACTTTGCGGCGGCACCACTCCGGCTACCCTGGCAGGAACACTGGTAACTACAAATGCTGAGATCCTTGGAGGAATTGTCCTGTCACAGATTATCAATAAGGGTAATCCTATTCTGTACGGCAGTTCAACTACCATCATGGACATGATATCCGCCACATCGCCGGTAGGCGCTCCTGAGCATGCTATGTTTGGCTCTGCGGTAGGGCAGATAGGTCATTACTACGGAATACCTACCAATGTAGGCGGAACTTAGGGGGACAGCAAGATTATCGATGCTCAAATAGGACATGAGAAGACCCTTACAGCTATACTGCCCGCATTGACAGGGAGCAATGTAATCTACGGAATGGGCATGCTGGAAATGGGAATGACCATGAGCTATGAGCAGCTTCTCATCGACCAAGAGATCGTGAAAATGATCCGAAGAGTTCTTCAAGGGATTGCGGTCAACAAGGAAACTATTGCCCTCGATGTGATTAAGAAGGTGGGGCCTGCAGGCAACTACCTGTCAGAAAGACACACATTGAAATATATGCGTCAGGAATTATCCACCACCACATTGATCAACAGAAAGATGAGGGACAGTTGGGAGAAGAGCGGTGCAAAGGATATCGCAGAGGTTGCCAGGGAGCAAGCTATCGAAATCCTGGAAAACTACAAACCGACTCCTCTTCCGGAAGATGTCCGCAAGAAGATTCACGAGATAGTATTGGAAGGCGAAGAAGAAGCGAAAGAATTAGAAAGAAGGGAAAATTAAAATGCAGGAGAAAAAATATTTTACCCGCATGGGCGACGGCTCGATTGTGCATATGACCGAAGCCGAAATTCGGGAAGACATGAAGGCCGGCATGGAAGATGCAGTTTCGAGGGGAAAAATTTCACCACTCACAGACGAAGAGTTCGAGCATCTCTATGAAATCATCACAATGCCGGGCGTTATCGTAGGCGTTGAACCGGGCAAGCAAGTGGTCACTACAAGCGACTCCGGTTCGGATAAGATCAACACTAAATGCGGCATCCCAACTGACAGGGCGATTAATGCCATGCTTCACGAGAGAATTTTGGGGTGCGACTCCGTAGACATCGGATACAGCGATTATAACTTCAAGACTGTAAAAGGTGTGGCAAAACGTGAAGCCAGCGTGTTAAAGCATGCTTTGAATCGCACGACCATGCCCTTGTTCTACGGCGCTATGCCCAACCTTGGTTTCTACACCAAGCCTGACGGTCCGGTGGACAACTGGGCAGTGCTTTTGCCGGAAGGCAAGATAAAAGAAGCCATGGCAGCCCAGGAAGAAGCGGTAGAGCTTGCAGTAAAGGATATTCTTTATGTAGCAGAACAGATGCATGATGTGGGAGCCGACGGGATAAACCTGGACACCAGCGGTGCAGCCGGAGACGCAGACTTCCTGGTTTCTCTAAAAGCGACTGAACAAATTAAAGAGAGATTTCCGGATCTGCACGTGGAAATAGGCATGGCCGGTGAATTTGTTCTAGGCATGCACGGGAAACTGAAATACGACGATGTTCGCCTGGCCGGACTTTATCCCCACAAACAGGTAAAACTCGCTGAAAAGGCGGGGGCATCCATTTTCGGTCCGGTAGTAAACACCAATTGCAACAAGAGTTTCCCATGGAACCTTGCGAGAGTTTGCACATTCATTAAAGCCTGTACGGAAGTAACTGAAATTCCGATTCACGCAAATGCGGGAATGGGCGTATGCGGTGTGCCCATGTGTGAGAACCTGCCCACCGATGCGGTGTCAAGAGTGGCAAAAGCTTTAATAGAAATTTGCAAAATCGACGGATTGTAGATTGGTGTAGGTGATCCCCTGGGAGCAGAAGCAACATATGCGCTTGCCGCAAGTATGGGCGGCGTCCGCACAGCCGGAGATCTGGTTATGAGGATGCAGCTGGCTCACAAAATGAAGATTGACGAAGCCAAAAAATACGTTGCGGAAAAGCTGAATGTTACCATCGAAGAACTTTGTGACGTAGTCACTATGACGGATGTAAGAGAAGAATTAGGTATTGGTCTCGGTCATGTTGAACCCTGTGCTGAGGCTAACATAGGTATGGAATCCAAGTTCAGGATCGCAGAGCTGTTAGGAATCGAGATCAATTCTGTTGAAAGATTCAAAGAAAGAGCAGGAATAAAATAGCATCATGAAAGATACGGAGGCGAAATGCTCAGGCTGTCAGGGAACAGAGCGAGCATTTCGCCCACCGGCATGGAAGAAACCCATCTCACATATTAAATCACTCTATTCAGTATGTTCGTTGCTTTTCTTATAATGCGGGGAGCAACTGGCATAAATTAGCTATTGCTATTATTTGTTGAAAGTGAGGAAAAAAATGGGCAAGAAAATCCCTATGTGGCAAATTGGTTTGATTTTCGCGGTCATCATTGTTTCGATGGGGTACACTATAATCGGATACGACGGCTACATTCATATACCCCTGATGTTGTCCGGAATTGTGGCTGCTATTATCGCCAAGCTGAATGGTTACCGTTGGGCTTATTTAGAACAGGGTATTATTAACAGTATTAATTCTGCCATGCAAGCCTGCCTTATCCTTATGATTGTAGGTATGCTTATAGCTTCATGGATATCCGGCGGCATCATTCAGCTTATGATCTATTACGGTCTGAAATTATTGAACCCAAGTATCTTCTTAGTAGCATGTTGTTTGATCTGCTGTGTTGTATCGCTTTCCACAGGGAGCTCTTGGACAACGGCCGGAACCGTCGGAATAGCTTTCGTAGGCATAGGAGCAGGACTTGGTATGCCTGTGGGGATGACAGCGGGTGCTATTATTTCCGGAGCATATTTCGGTGATAAGATGTCTCCCCTTTCCGACTCCACCAATCTTGCTGCGGCCATGGGCGGTGCCAAACTGTTCGATCACATCAAGCATATGATCTGGACTGTCACGCCTTCTCTGATCATTGCTCTAATTATAATACGCATTTTTAGGCATGGGGCATACGGGAACTGTCGATGTTTCACAAGTAGAGTCGCTTACCGCGGCGCTGCGTGAAAACTTCAACCTGTCGCCCCTGCTTCTTATTCCGCCGATTTTTATCGTACTGATGGTAATTTTCAAAATCCCCGCTATTCCCGGGCTTTTGTTCGGCGTAGTGCTTGGAGTTCTTTGTTCCGGTATCTTCCAAGGCCAGGATATGGTAGCTGTTTCTGTATACAACCTCTATGAAGGTTTTGTTTCAGAAACCGGAAACGAATTCCTCGACACCCTGCTTACACGTGGTGGCATCGAGTCCATGTTCTATGCTATAAGCATTGTTTTTGCTGCCATGTTCTTGGGCGGAATCCTGGAAGCCAGCAACGTGCTCAGAACCCTCTGTGAGGCTATGCTGAAGTTTGCAAAAGGAACCGGTTCTCTCGTCACCATCGTTGTTATATCCTGCATAGTTATCAATATTACTTGCGCTGACCAGTATGTTGCCATCGTTCTTCCCGGTAAGATGTATAAGCAGGAATTTGAAGACAGGCGGCTGAGACATAAAAACCTTTCACGTATCCTCGAGGATGCCGGCACCGTTACATCTCCATTGGTACCATGGAGCACTTGCGGAGCTTACATGACAAGTACGCTTGGCATTGCTACAGCTACATATCTGCCGTTTGCTTTCCTTAATATTTTAAATCCGTTTATCTCTATGTTCTACGGTTTTACGGGAATCAGCATTGAGAAGATGACTGATGAAGAATATGAAGCTGTAATGAGAGAGAGAGAAGTTGAAAAAGCCTTGGCAGAAAAAGCACTGCAAGCATAAAATTTATAACACGTTTTCATATGGCGGCGGGATATTCCTGTCGCCATATTTTACGCCTTTATTGAGCCATTATCTTATGCGGGGCACTGGATTAATTGCTGAAAATGAAGTATAATTAACATATAATATTGACATTCAAAGGCACTTGATACTAAGTGAGTCTTAAGCATAAAGGAGGCCATGTGTGATTAAGCTAATTCTGCTGACCGGTTTTCTTGGGACCGGCAAAACTACTTTGTTGAAACAGCTGTTGAGCGAATTTAAAGACGAAAAAATCGGAGTGATTGTAAATGAATTCGGCCAGATAAATATAGACGGTACACTGGTTGAAAAAGAAGGAGTAAAGATGACGGAGCTTACAAACGGTTCCATTTTTTGCGCCTGTATTAAAGACAACTTCGTCAACAGTCTCATCGCTCTTTCAAAAGAAGATATTTCCTATTTCTTTATTGAGGCATCCGGACTTGCGGACCCGGCCAGCATGTCACATATTTTAGAAGGTATTTCACCTAACACAAAAGTCCCCTACGATTACAGAGGTTCTGTTTGCGTTTTAGATGCGGAAACTTTTCTTGATTATTACGATTTGCTGCCGGCTCTTCATCAACAGGTTGCATATGGAGGAGCAATAATTGTCAACAAAGTAGATTTGGTGGACGAAGAAAAATTATCGGATGTTTTAGAGAAACTATCATCTATCAATAATACTTCGCCGATCTATGTAACAACCTATTGCAAGGTAGATTTTCGTAAGCTGATCGATGAACTGAGGGTTCCGGACAAGCCTGGGGAGGAAAGTTCCAACACGGTGGAGAGCAGACCGAAAACCTTTACGCTTGTGGCAGATGAAATCGTACCTCGGAAACCCTTGGAAGAGTTCCTTCATGGACTGCAGGATGGTGCTTATCGAATTAAAGGTTTCGCCAATACAGAAGAAGGAACAGTCTATATCAGTGGTGTAAAGAATCATATGGAAATCGTTCCGTGGAACGAGCCGGTGAAACAAACTGAAATAGTAGTGATATCAGCGGTGGGAATCCGTATGATGAGCATGATTACAAGCGGACTTAAAGGTGGGCTTAAGAATATACTTAACATATCCTTGTAAAGTGATCGGACACTTTGTATTAGTTGCAAGACTGCATAAAAACAGCCAGGCAGAGAAAGGATTACAGACGAATGATCATAGTATTTCAACCTACGGGAAAGACACAGCAAGCTACGGGAAAGACACAGCAAGCGAAAGCGGGAGAGACACTGTCGGAAGTTGCCAGCAGGGCTGCCGTCACCATTAACGCCGATTGTGCAGGTCAAGGTACTTGCGGCAAATGCAAAGTAAAGGTATTATCCGGAGAAGTCGGATTACCGGATGATACAGAGAAAAGATTTTTGAACAAGGAAGAGTTGGAGGCCGGAATCCGGTTGGCCTGCAGGGTAAAGGTACAGAACGATATGACGGTCCAAGTATTGTCCGCCACAGGCCACATGGGACGGAAAAAGGATATGGCACGTCTTCCTGAAGGATTTATACCGGACCGAATTGAAGGAGGTCAAGGCGAATTAAAAGAATGTTACGGCCTGGCTTTCGATATCGGAACTACAACTGTAGTAGGAATGCTCTGGGATCTTCGAAATGCAGATTCCGTCGGTGCCGTGGCGAGAACGAATCCCCAAAGCGCTTACGGTGCAGATGTTATTTCCAGAATTATGTATTGCGGCAGAGAAGAAGGCAATCTCGGGAAGATGCAGCAATTAATAACCGATTGCTTCAACGATATCGTTCGTGAATTTGAAGAAGAACACGGAATTGATCCGAAAACGATTAACAAGGTCACCGCTGTGGGAAATACTACAATGAGCCATCTGCTTCTCGGGATAGATCCTCAAAGCCTTGCACTGGCACCTTTCTCACCGGGATTCACCGGACCGGTGACGAAAAAGGCGAAGGAGCTGAATTTAATTATAGACGAGAACGCACAAGTGAATGTATTGCCTAACATAGCCGGACACGTGGGTTCTGATATAGTTGCCGTATTGCTTTCTTCCGGATTAAGCAGCATGGAGGGAGCAAATCTGGCAATCGATATCGGAACCAACGGTGAAATCGTCTTGGCCAATTCGGGAAAGGTGCTGGCCTGCTCTACCGCCGCCGGCCCGGCTTTTGAAGGCGCTTGCATACAGCACGGGATGCGCGCCGCTACCGGCGCCATCGAAGGCGTTAAAATACAAGACGGAGAGGTAATTCTGTCGGTTATAGGTGATGAAAAGCCGGTGGGGATTTGCGGCTCAGGACTTATCGATTGTGTGGCCGAGCTGCTGAAAGCCGGCATAGTTACGGAGAAAGGCAATCTTTTGTCTAGAGAAGAAGCGGAGAAGGCAGGGCTGCCGGATTCCTTATCGAAACGGTTGCTAGGCGGCGAAAACGGAAAGATTTTTATACTCTATACAGATGATGAAGGACACGAAATCCACATCACACAAAAGGATATCCGAGAAGTGCAATTAGCAAAAGGCGCCATTCGAGCCGGAGTGCAGATCATGATGCAGGAACTCGGGCTGGAAGACAGCCGTTTAAATAACGTTTTTTTGGCGGGAGCTTTCGGGAACTATATCAAAAAAGAAAGCGCTTTAACCATCGGGCTGTTGCCGGCCGTATCTAGGGATAAAGTTATATCTATCGGAAACGCAGCCGGTGCCGGAGCTTGCATGGCGTTGCTTTCCAAGTCATCTTTAGAGGAAGCCAATCGATTGGCAGAAGAGGTAAACCACATCGAACTGGCCGAACACCCTGATTTTCAGAAAGTTTATTTGCAGGCTATGTATTTTTGAGGTATATTATGAGCGTGACTTTCACACCCACACAAAAACAACGTCTTTCCGAACTGAATGCGAAAGATGAGACGTTGAATAAAACCTTTAACGACAGTGTAGAGCGTGATAATAATTATAGAGAAGAAGAGACGCGGCTCGTTCGCAGGAACAAGGAAGACTTGCAGGATCTCCTTCAAAATCGTCGCCTTCCGTTGCTCTCCCTTGTGGAAAAGCGCATTACTGAGTGGCTTACTGAAGAGATGGGCTTTACCCAGGTGAACACGCCGATCATTATTCCAAAAACAATGCTTGAAAAGATGGGCATCACTTGGGATCATCCCCTCAGACAGCAGGTTTTTTGGGTTGACAATAATAAATGTTTAAGGCCCATGCTGGCTCCCAATCTGTACGAGATGATGAAATCCATTCATCGGATTACGCGCCAACCTGTCCGCATCTTTGAAATAGGGCCTTGCTTCCGTAAGGAAAGCCAAGGAGCTCAGCACCTCAATGAATTTACAATGCTGAATCTTGTTGAGTTTGCAGAAGAATACAGTGAAGGGCAGATGAACCGTCTCAAGGAGCTTGCTTCCGGCGCCATGTCTGCAGCAGGTGTTTCAGGTTATGAACTTGAGATTACCACATCAGAAGTCTATGGCGAAACGTTGGATGTTGTAAAAGACCAAGTCGAGTTGGGATCAGGCGCCTATGGCCCTCATCCCCTGGATAGTGAATGGGGTATTTTCGATACACCATGGGTGGGTATCGGTTTTGGCATCGAGAGGATTGCAATGGTGCTCGGTGGCTATTCAGGCATCAAACGAGTAGGTCGAAGTATTACTTTTTTAGACGGATGCCGTTTGAATATATAAGGAGGAGATACAGCTTTGGATCTTAAGGAACGGCTGATGTTGGCGGCGAAGGTCTCCATCATTCAGGCAGACGAAAAGAAAGCTATGGAAGTGATCGACGAAGCCATCGCTCACGGACTGGACCTGGCCGAATTGCTGCGCAGTGGTTTCGGCAAGGGAAATACTGAGGTCGGCAATTCTTTTGAGCGCGGAAGAATTTCATTGCCGGAGCTCCTCTACTCTTCGGAAGTAATGAGAGACGTTACGGAACGAGTCATGTCCTTTCTTGAGGGGGCAGTAGATAACAATGGAAAGATTCTCATCGCAACCGTGGAAGGCGATATTCATGATATAGGCAAAAATATAGTTGCATCTACTTTGCGAGCCGCAGGATTTCAGGTGATTGATCTTGGCAGAGAGGTTCCGGTGAATCAAATTATTGAAACCGCTGAAAAGTACGATGTTGATATCATCGCAACCAGTGCACTCCTCACGACAACTTTAGTTGAGCAGAGAAAACTGGAAATAATGCTAAGAGATCTCGGACTCAGAGGGAAGTATACTACTATGATTGGCGGCGCTCCGTGCACTCCAAGATGGAAAAATCGAATAGGCGCCGATATATATAGCGAAGATGCTATCGAGGCTGTAAAATCGGCCAAAAAGGCCATGGAAGAAAAAAGAAGAAAAAAATAAGAATAATAAACCCAAGGAAATCAGGCAACTTCAATGAGCGAAGTAAAGAAAAGATACTACCGCAAATACACAGAACTTTATCCTCTAGTAGAAAAAATTAAACTTTGGCCTTCCCGTAAAGGACACCTTCACGGGGTCAAATTCATTCAACTCAGGGGGAAATATATAGATATAACCACCCACTGCGGTAAGCAGTTCCGGGTATTTAATTCCAGACACTCAAGAGCAGCCAGGTGGCTTCGCAATAAATGGGCAAGTGTACCGTGCCCGGCTTGCCGTGTACCGGAATGGAAGCTGGAGAAGTATTCCACCACCTTTTTCTCCGCTCATTACGGAAAAGAACTCGTATCCGAAAATTCGGGGAAAAATTCATCGGAAGGCGAGGAAGCATAGGATGACCAGGCTAAAGGAAGAATGGATCAGAGACATAGAAACAAGCATCCGGGAATATGACCGGGAAATTGCCGGAAAGACCGGTATGACTCTTATTGAACTTGCTGCCATGGCGAACGACATGCATCCTGATAGAATGCGAAAAGCAGCCGAATCGTATAAAGTGGCAGCCGTTCCAATTAAGGCAGGGGAGGGCATCATCGGACAGTTTTCTCAGTCCGTCGCCGCTATTTTGAATCACCTAGGCTTTAAAACAATCGTTACGGAAGCTACCGATGTGGATGGGATTTACGAGGCATATCAAACCGGCGCTCATTGCCTTTTCCTGGCGGATGACAGACGCTTTGTCGGGATCAATCGACTGTCGGATCGAATCAGCGATAACAATATAGCGACTGCGAAAGGATACCTAGTTGCACTTGAGCAGATGGCGGGAGGGCTTGCGGGAAATAAGGTGCTGGTTTTGGGATATGGGATCGTAGGAAAATGTTTGGTAAATTTGTTAAAAGAAAAAGGGGCTTATCCGGTTGTATACGATATAAATCCTGATCGGACTGCTGATTTGGATCCGGAAAATGTATTGACGGATAAGAATTTGATAAAGAACTACCCGTTACTTATTGACGCAACAAACACCGGGGGATGGCTTAGGGAAGAGATGCTGCATCCTGATTTTAGAATGGCTGCACCAGGAATCCCACTATCTCTTGATATAGAATTATATAATAAATACAGAAATCAAGTAGTTCATGATTGGCTTCAAATCGGCACTGCAGTCATGATGGGAGAATTATGTAAATAATTAACATGGGGGACGGATCGGATGGATCGCATAGACTCTAAATCTATGTAGCCGGGTGAGACTCCCGGGTTCCCCGCCATTTTTCTTTAAAATTATATTTTACACTTCCTATAAGTGAAATATCTAAAGTCTTCTTATATGCTAAAGAATACCTATAAACCTCTTGTTTCTCTGGATTAATAACTGGAATTAAAGTATAATATTTTTGTCACTAAATTAATTATAAGGACGAAAAAAACATGATATACAAAGTAATTCAAAAGGCCCGGGGAGGACAACCTCTTAACAAGGCGGAAGTTCTTTCGCTGCTCAATGCAAAAGAAGGCGAGGAAGCGGAAGCATTGTATTCAGCGGCGAGAGAAATCCGAAAAGAAAGGTACGGGAACAAGATTTTCCCTTACGGGTTTGTCTATTTCTCCACTTGGTGCAGAAACAACTGCAATTTCTGTTATTATCGCAGGGATAATGACATAGACCGTTATCGCAAGGACCGGTCTGAAATCATAGACATAGCTACAAAGCTATGTGAATCGGGCGTGGTTCTCCTGGATTTGACCATGGGTGAAGATGCCACTTATCACCGTGAGGATTTTCGCGCGGTATTCGATATGATAAAGGAAATCAAACAGATAACCGGTCTTCCTTTGATGATTTCCCCCGGCGTGGTGAGCAACGACACTATAGATAAATTTGCGGAACTGGGAGTGGAATGGTATGCCCTCTATCAAGAGACACACAACAGGGAACTTTTCAGCCGGCTTCGCATTCATCAGGACTACGATGAGCGCATGAATGCCAAGCTATATGCCAAATCGAAAGGAATGCTCATCGAAGAAGGGATTATGACAGGAATCGGTGAAACCCTTTCCGACATAGCCGATTCAATGCTCTTCATGAACAAGCTTGGAGCGAAACAATTGCGTGTCATGAGCTTCGTTCCGCAGAAAGGGATACCGATGGAACATTTAGGAACTCCGGAACGCAGCCTTGAGTATAAAGTAATAGCTATTTTAAGGTTAATGAATCCTGAAGCTTTAATACCCGCATCCCTTGATGTGGACGGTATCAAAGGGTTGAAAAGCAGATTGGATGCCGGTGCAAATGTGATCACCTCCATAATACCGCCCATGTCGGGACTTGCGGGAGTAGCTCAGAATTGCATGGATATCGATGACGGACACCGAACGGTGGAAGGGGTAAGCGTAATTTTGAAAGAAATGGGTCTCGTTCCCGGCACTTTAGCGGAGTATAGAGAAGTTATAGGAAAATAAATATGGAAGAGAAATATAAGATAGTTATCGTAGGGGGCAGGCTGCAAGGCACGGAATCGGCTTATCTGGCTCGTAAAGCCGGATATTATTCCATATTAATAGACCGAGATCCGAATGCTCCCGCTTCTGCTTTATGCGACGATTTTATCTGCGGCGATGTATGTTCTTCCGATCCGGAGCTTTTGAAAGTATTGCTGGAATCCGATCTGATTTTGCCCGCGATGGAGAACGATGAAACCCTTGCTTTTTTAGAAGATCTGGGGGAAAAATGTTCGGTGAAAATCGCATTTGATTTTACCGCCTATTCCGTTACTTCTTCCAAACAGAAATCAGACAAACTCTTTCATGACCAGGGCATACCGGCCCCCGCATATTACCCTGATTGCAAAGCTCCGTACATTGCAAAACCTTCTGCGGAAAGCGGTAGTGCAGGGGTGCAGAGCCTGGCAACAGAGGAAGAGGCAGAACGCTTTCTATCCAACCTAAAGCCGGATGAAAAAGGGAATTGGATCATCCAGGAACAACTGACCGGTCCGTCCTATTCAATTGAAATCATAGGAAAACCAGGGGCTTACAAGGCTTATCAAATCACACAGATCCACATGGACCATGTCTATGACTGCAACCGGGTTACATGTCCATGTCCCGTCACGGAAGAACAGAAACTTGGATTTGAGGATATGGCGTATAAGATTGCAGAGACGATAGGGCTTCACGGTATTATGGACCTGGAAGTCATTGACGACGGCGGCGTCTTTAAAATCCTTGAGATTGATGCCAGAATACCCAGTCAGACTCCGACAGCCGTATTTCACAGCACCGGCGTCAACCTGCTGGCGGAACTCGTCAGCCTGTTTGAAGGAGAGTGGGGGGAGGCGACGGGTTTAGAGCGTTTGCGACTTGCAAAAGAGCGTTTCGTTTCTTACGAACATCATTATATAGCAGAGGGGAGTTTACAATCTCCCGGAGAGCATATCATGGGCAGCGGGGGGCCTCTACGCCTTTATGAAAATTATCTTGGATGCGATGAAGTTATAACGGATTACATGGAAGGAGATAAAGTTTTCCGGGGAACATTTATCAACAGCGGTGAGTCACCGGAAGAGCTTGAAACAAAACGTCTCAGAATGATGGAAGCTTTAAAGGAAAAGTTTAAGGCGCTGCTAATATAAGCAACAGTTGCCCCTGTTGTCGACAGGGGTTATTTCTGGCGCAGGTTCAATACCGCAGCTATCAAAAAATTAAAACGTGGACACCTCAACGGATATCCACGTTTTTAATGGTCGGAGCGACAGGATTTGAACCTGCGGCCTTTTGACCCCCAGTCAAACGCGCTACCAAACTGCGCCACGCCCCGGCATTATTGCATAAAAATAGCCTTGTTTTGCTTTTATATGGTGCCGGCGATCGGAGTCGAACCGATACGGTGTTGCCACCACGGGATTTTGAGTCCCGCACGTCTGCCAGTTCCATCACGCCGGCACAGCAAGACTATGATAGCATATGCAAATCAGGAAATCAAGAAAAAAACCTTTGCAAAAAAACAATTATTAGATATAATGCATATAGAATTTAAGAGGAGGACGAGACATGGACACACTCTATACGCTAATGCCTTTAATTTTCCTTATCCTCATTATGTATTTCCTTTTTATCAGGCCACAGAAAAAAAGGGAAAAGCAAATTAACGCGATGAGGAACAGCATAAAAGTCGGGGACCATATAATAACCATCGGTGGCATTTATGGAACAGTCATCAGAGTAAAAGACGATTCGTTAACTATACAAGTAGGAACAGATAAGACCAAACTGGAAGTAACCAGATGGTCGGTATCAAAGGTTGTCGATGAGTTGCCCTACGGGAAATCAACCAGAGTTAGAACTGACGCCGAGGAAAAACCGGCGAAAAAAGCACCGCGCAAAAGGCTGCAAAAACCCGAAACTGAGGAAGCTGTTTCTGAACAGGTAGAAGAAGTTCCCGAGGTCGAGGCGGAAAACAACACTCCTGACACCGATGCTGAGATGAGCGTTTCCGAAGCCGGTACAGAGAATAACCTTACTGAAGAAGAATAATTTAGATGCATTGTTTTTTCCCCTGCAAGCGTCCTTGCAGGGGTTTTCTTATGATGCCATCCTCTTTCTTGTAATACTAAGCTCTCCCGGCAAGTATACTGTTAAGAGCATATGCGGGGAGGGTGATGGGATGAGTAAAAAGACTGTCGGATCGAAAGGGGCAAGAGCTGGCAAAGCTATTATAATATCTCTCGTCTTTCTGTTGATTCTCTTTGTTTTGATCGGATTATTAATACGATTCACACCATTGCCCGAGCGTTGGATATCCATGTATGTCCTGGGCGCGGTGTGCGCAGCATGTTTCTTTAGCGGCATACTGGCGGGAAATGTGATGAAGAAGCGAGGGATGTTATTTGGTGCTTTGTTTTCAGTAGCGTTTTTGCTTATCGTTCTCGTGTTAGCAGTACTTGTAACCGGGAGCTTCTCAGAAGAGGGGATATTTCAGATCCGCTACTTGCCGTGCATTGCCTTCGGAAGCATCGGAGGAATGATCGGAGTAAACCTTCGTAACGGTTAATCCAGCATGTAAAGGATGGAACAAACTGTCAGCTGAATTCAAATAGATGGAATTCACGGAGAATAGCGCTCAAATCCCTTGTGGACAAGCTCAAAAAGTAGTAAAATTGATAAATAGTATTTTTTAGTATTGAAGGGAAATGTGATGAAAAAAGCAATAGCGATTGCACTGGTGATAATCATAGCTCTTGGATGGATCTTCGCGCTTACAGACACCGGTCCTTCCTTAAAGGATAAAATCAAACTGGGACTGGATTTAAAGGGCGGTGTTTATGTTGTAATGGAGGCGCAGACTGATGCTACCGGTGCGGAGCTGGCCACGCTGATGGAACAGACCCAGGTAATTATAGAAGACCGGGTAAACCAAATGGGCCTTTCTGAGCCCACGGTAACAATTGAAGGGGAAAAGAAGATCCGTGTCGAGCTTCCCGGCGCGGAAAATGCGGATGAAGCAATTAAAACCATCGGAAAGACTGCACAGCTGCAGTTCGTTCTCGGAGACGGTACGGTTGTTGTGGACGGCAGCCATGTAAAAGATGCAGGAGTAGGGCGGGACGAAAAAGGTTTTAACGCAGTCGACCTGGAGTTTGACTCTGAAGGCGCCGTTGCATTTGAAGAAGCCACCAGGAGAGCTTTATACGGGGAAGTGATTAATCCGGAGACAGGTCAACCGGATAGGGCAATTTACATTGTCCTCGATGACAATGTAATATCTTCTCCGTTAGTCAATTCGGTGATAAGCGGGGGAAGGGCACAGATAACAGGTCAATTCAGTGACGACGAAGTAACGGAACTGGCTATGCTGATTCGAGGAGGAGCATTGCCGGTTGGACTGAAAGAAGTCCAGACTTCTGTAGTCGGACCAAGTCTCGGTATTGATTCGCTGAATATGAGCCTGATAGCCGGTGTAATAGGTGTGGGATTAATCCTGATCATGATGATAATTTTCTATAAGATTATGGGATTAATCGCTGATATAGCACTGCTTCTTTATATTTTACTGGTATTCTGGGTCCTTGCACTCTTTTCGGCCGTATTAAATCTTCCCGGCATCGCCGGTTTAATCCTTTCTGTCGGGATGGCTGTAGACTCAAACGTCATCATTTTTGCAAGAATCAAAGAAGAATATATGGTTAGCGAGAAATCATTGCGGGTATCGGTGGATTCAGGATTTCATCGCGCGTTGAAAACCATAATTGACTCACAATTTACCACCATGTTGGCCGGGATCATACTATATCAGTTAGGCAGCGGTCCCGTTAAAGGTTTTGCTCTGACGTTAATGATAGGTATTGTAATCAGTGTGCTTACTGCAGTGATCATTACCCAGTTCCTGATGAGGACATTGGTTGAAACCAAATCCTTGGCAAAACCGAAACTTTTTGGACTTGAAAAACCAAGATCCCAATTTAATAAGGAGTTCAGTTTTATAAAACGGCGCAAGATATTCTATTTGTCAGCCGTTGTTCTCATCGTTATCGGGTTAGGAGCAGGGCTGATTCGGGGATTCAATTGGGGCATCGACTTTACAGGCGGAACAATGATGCAGTTCGAAATGGAAAGAAGGGTGGAAGTAGCGGATGTAGAAAGGGTGTTAGATAAACATGAAGTTGACGGCACCATAGTCCATGCAGGCGAAAACAATACTCAAATTATTATTCGTACCACCCAATCTCTCGAAAATGAAGAGCGAAATGCCCTTTTTGAAGATATGTACGGTACCTTTAACATCGCCGAAGATAATTTATTAGCGGTGGAGCAGTTCAGCGCTTCCGTAGGCGACTTAATTAAAAAGAACGCGGTAAAAGCTTTGCTGATCGCAACGGCGGGTATGCTCATTTATATAATTATCCGGTTTGAATGGAAATTTGCGATAGCTGCCATAGTCGCACTGGTGCATGACGTGTTGATTATGATAGCATTTTATGGACTGTTCAATATTCCTATCAACAGCCCATTTATTGCAGCTATCCTGACTATAATTGGATATTCGATCAACGATACTATCGTTATTTTTGATCGTATCCGAGAAAACTTTAAGATTATGAAGAAGAACAAGATGGAAGAGTTGATAGACAAAAGCATCAACCAGACTATCGTACGTTCTCTGATGACATCGGCCACCACCATCGTGGCTATTATTCCGTTACTGATTCTGGGAGGCGAAACTATTCGCGAATTTCTCGTACCGATGATGGTAGGTCTCGTTGCCGGTACCATTTCATCGATTGCAATCTCGAGCCCTGTTTACTATGAAATATACAGGATAGTTAACAAACCAAAATACAAAGGTAAATGATACGCAACACATTTCGTTAAAGGAATAGTATATGGAAAACAAAGAGCGCATGGAGGAATTTCTGCAAAAGCTGCTTAATATAAACCCGAATTACGATAGGGAACTGATAACGCGGGCGTATTTAAAAGCAGAGCAGATTCATGAAGGACAGAAACGAAAATCAGGTGACGACTATGTGGTTCACCCCATGGCTGTCGCTGAGATTTTGGCCGACTTAGGCATGGATGAGAACACCATCGTAGCCGGCCTGCTTCATGATGCCGTTGAAGACACTCCATATACGCTGGCGGATTTAGAAAATGATTTCGGAGAAGAAGTGGCACTGTTAGTAGATGGTGTGACAAAGCTGAAATCTCTTGTCTATGAGAGCAAGGAAGAACGGCAGGCCGAAAATCTCAGGAAGATGTTTTTGGCAATGTCCAAAGACATAAGGGTGCTTATTATTAAGCTGGCGGATCGCCTACACAATCTTCGCACTATCGACTACATGAATCAAAACCAGATTATAGAGAAGTGCAAGGAGACCTTGGAAATCTATGCACCTCTCGCCAGCCGTCTGGGTATTTACGCGATGAAGTTTGAATTAGAAGACATCGCCTTAAAAGAATTGGAGCCTGAAACCTACTATGACTTAGTAAAACAGGTCAATCTCAGAAAAGAACAACGGGAAGCAAATATTAACAAGGTTATTAACAGCCTCAAGGAAGGTTTGGACAGCCTTAATATCAAGTATGAAATACAGGGACGCAACAAACATTTTTACAGCATTTATCGAAAAATGAAGTTCCAGGGCAAACAACTTGACGAGATTTTCGATCTGACGGCTGTTCGAATCATCGTCGAAACGGTGCGAGACTGTTATGCTGTGCTTGGCTTGGTTCACACAAGGTGGAAGCCGATTCCGGGACGGTTCAAGGATTATATCGCCATGCCGAAACCCAACCGTTACCAGTCTCTTCATACTACGGTTATCGGCGACGACGGGAATCCCTTTGAGATTCAAATTCGTACCGTAGAAATGCATAAGGTGGCAGAGTACGGAATTGCCGCCCATTGGAAATATAAAGAGGGAAAAAGGGGAAATGTAGAGGATAAAGAAGAGGTTAAACTCGCCTGGCTTCGCCAGACCCTGGAGTGGCAGAAAGATCTGAGCGATTCAAAGGAATTTATGGAGACCCTCAAAGTGGACTTGTTCTCCAATCAGGTCTTCGTATTCACACCAAAGGGCGATGTAATTGAACTTCCGGCAGGATCCACGCCCCTCGACTTCGCCTTTAAAATACATACTGCCATTGGAGAAAAATGCGTCGGCGCGAAGGTGAACGGGAAGATGGTTCCCCTGGATTACACCCTAAATAACGGTGAAATCGTTGAAATAATAACTTCCGCCAGCAGTAAAGGCCCCAGTATAGACTGGCTGAAAATCGTAAAGAGCAATACGGCCAGAAATAAGATCAGGCAGTGCTTAAAAAGAGAGAACAAGAGCGAAAATATTGAAAAAGGTAAGGACATGCTGGAGAAATACGTCCGTAGGAAGGGCTATGATCCCCAGCAAATCGTCCGCAACCAGTGGGTAAATAAAGCTGCCAAATCACTGAATATCGCATCCTCTGAGGAGCTGTTCACCTCCATAAGCTATGGAGGAGTACTTCTTTCCAAAGTGTTTTCCTTGCTGCAGACCTATTACCATGAAGAAAAGCAGCAGGAAATAAAGAGAAAGGAAAAGGAACAAGAACTTCTGGAAGGAAAGCGTAGAACCAAGGAGCCGCCGCAGAACGGAGTTACCATAGAAGGCATGGATGACCTGCTTGTCAGGTTTGCAAAATGCTGCAACCCGGTTCCCGGTGATGAGATTATAGGCTTCATCACAAAAGGCAGAGGAATTTCCATCCATCGGAAAGACTGTATCAACATATTATCTTTGCCGGAAGAGGACAAACAGCGCTTTATCAAAGCGGAATGGAACCGGAAAAAAGGGAACGTTTCCTACGATGTGGATGTACAACTGCTGGCTGAAGACAGAAAAGGTCTTCTCTCCGACATTTCCAGAGTCTGTGAAGACATGGATGTGCGGATTGTAGGTCTGAACGCGAAGAGCGGAAAGGACGACATAGCAAGCATCACTATGACATTATCCCTTACGGACACCGGCCAATTGGAAAAAGTTCTTCGAAAGTTCAGGACGGTTTCAGGCGTTATGGACGCCTACAGAGCAAACTTGTAGAAAGAACCTTACCCATTTTATAACATAGATAATTAAAGCTTTTAGAGGTAGGAGACAATATGCGTGCAGTAGTTCAGAGGGTAACCAGGTCTCAGGTGCTGGTAGACGGAGAGGTTACCGGTGAAATTAATAGAGGACTGATGGTCCTCCTCGGAGTTGAAGAAGGAGATTCGGATGCGGATGCGGATTACATGGCAGAAAAAATTACAGGTCTCCGCATCTTTGAGGATGCAGAAGGAAAAATGAACCTCTCCTTGTTTGATGTGGGAGGAGAGATGCTCGTGGTATCCCAGTTCACACTTTTGGGAGATTGCAGAAAAGGAAAGCGCCCGAGTTTTACGTGTGCCGCAAAGCCCGAAGAGGCAGATCGTCTCTATCGACGTTTTGTTGAAGCATGTCGGAACAAGGGAATACATACGGAAGAAGGAGTCTTCCGGGCGGAAATGCTGGTCCGAATCGAAAACCACGGACCGGTGACGCTGATATTGGACAGCCGCAAGTTGTTCTAAAATAATAAAGTAAGGAGAATCATATGAAGATCTATCGTTATGTTACAGGACCTTTATCCGTTAACACTTACCTCGTAGTAGATGAGGAAACAAACAAAGGATTTATCGTGGATCCCGGCGGCGAAGATATTGACCTGCTGGAATTCGTAAAAGAAAATAATATTGAAATCGAATACATCATTTTAACCCACGGACACGGAGATCATATCTGCGGATTGGAATCATATCAGAAGGCATGGCCAAAAGCCTCGCTTATTGTTCATGAAGAAGAACGTGAACTGCTTAGCGATCCCAGAAAGAATTATTCCACAATGACCTGTGGACGTCCCTTATCCTTTACTGCTGATCATTATGTTAAAGACGGTGAGATATTGAAAGCAGGCGGACTTGAAATAAAATTCCTGTTTACACCGGGACATACGCCAGGAGGCATGTGTGTTTATGTAGGAGACAGCCTTTTTAGCGGAGATACACTTTTTGCCAGATCCATAGGAAGAACCGACTTCCCGGGATCTTCCTTTGCCGCATTGAAGAAATCCATAGAAGAAAAGCTATATACGCTTCCCGCAGACACGATGGTTTATCCGGGCCATATGGAGCCGACAACTATAGGGATCGAAAAGGAGCAAAATCCCTTTGTATAAAATATATTTCAATCGCGTCAAACAGGTCTATGAGCTGGGAGAACTTGTAAGGATGTTTCTGCCTCCCTCGGAGTTCTCCATCCTTGAAGAAGATCCGTTGGGGCAACCCTTGGAGGAAGAAGGGGATATCGTTATAAGATTGCCCGATTCAATTACGACAAGGGACGACGGTAAGCGATACCTCTACGATCAGCTGAAAAAGTATACGGGCCGTTCACTTGAATGGGGCACCCTGACGGGGGTGCGTCCGGTTAAACTTGTTGGAGACCTGTTGGCAGCAGGAAACACACCGGAACAGGTGCTGGAATGTCTGGAGGAGCAATATTACTTGAGCCGCGAAAAGGCAGAGCTTCTCATGAGCATACGCAAAACACAGCTTCCTTATCTTAATACGGAGGCCGCCGGAGCCATCGGTGTATATATCGGCATACCGTTTTGCCCGACCCGCTGTATTTATTGTTCCTTTACTTCCAATCAGGTAAGTTACGAAAAGGTATTGCCCTACCTTGACGCATTGGAACAGGAGATACGCTTTGCAGGTGAGGCCGTAACTAAGCAGGGCTGGTATCCGGAATCTGTATATATCGGCGGCGGGACTCCCACTACCTTGAAAGATCAAGATATGGAAAAACTGCTCAAAACGGTGCGAACAAGTTTCGACTTTGAGCGGGTTAAGGAATTTACCGTCGAAGCAGGAAGACCGGATACCATAACGGAATCCAAACTGGCTGTGTTAAAGGAAAACGGGGTGGACAGGATATGCATAAATCCCCAATCCATGAACCAGGAAACATTGGATAGAATAGGGCGGTTACATCGATCGGAAGATGTGGCAGAAGCCTTTCGAACGGCTCAAAAGATAGGCTTCAAAGTGATAAATGCGGATCTGATTGCAGGCTTGCCTGGCGAAGAACCGGAGGATTTCCTCTACAGCTTGAAATCCATCATCGATTTGAAACCTGATAACATTACAGTCCACACTCTTGCTGTCAAAAGAGCGTCCAGATTAAAGGAAATAGACGAGCACTACAGCTATCGCCAGGGCGAAAAAGTAAGGCTAATGCTTAACAGTGGGCAACAAATCCTCAGGGACGCGGGATATGTACCCTATTACCTTTACCGGCAGAAACAGATGGCGGGCAATTTGGAAAACGTGGGATATTGTTTTCCCGGGAAAGAGAGCCTGTACAATATTCGCATTATGGAAGAAAATCAGACAATATTGGCACTAGGTGCAGGAGGGATCAGCAAGGTCTGGTATCCTGACGAAAACCGGCTTGAACGGATCCCGAACGTTTCAAATTACGAAATATATATAGAACGCATCGAAGAGATGATACAGAGAAAAAAAGACGGTATTTTCACCGGCTTTAAGGAGGAAAGACAGTGACGAAGATATTCAAGAGGACTCATATGTGCGGTGAACTGAACAGCGCGCATATCGGACAAGAAGTGGTGTTGAACGGTTGGATCCAGAGAAGAAGAAACCTGGGAGGATTGATTTTCTGCGATTTACGAGACAAAACCGGACTTGTTCAGATTGTATTTAACCAGGATGTTCCGGAAGAACTTTTCGAAAAAGCAGACAGCTTACGCAGCGAGTTTGTCGTAGGAGTTCATGGAACGGTTAAGGAGCGCCAGTCCAAAAATAAGGATCTCTCTACAGGGGATATCGAGGTGTTTGTTGATGACCTTGTCATATATTCTCAGGCAGAAACACCTCCTATTTACATTAAAGATGATGATGACGTTTCGGAAAATCTGCGTATGAAATATCGCTATCTCGATCTCCGCAAGCCCAGAATGCAAGGGAATCTCCAATTCCGCCACAAGGTAACCAAGCTTACCCGGGATTTCTTCGACAGCTGTGGTTTTACGGAAATCGAGACTCCAATGTTGATAAAGCCTACTCCGGAGGGTGCCAGGGATTATCTTGTTCCAAGCAGGGTAAACCGGGGGCGTTTCTATGCACTTCCCCAGTCTCCGCAAATGTTTAAGCAACTGCTGATGGTATCCGGTGCAGATCGTTACTTCCAAATCGTGAAGTGCTTCAGGGATGAGGACTTGAGAGCAGACAGACAGCCGGAGTTTACACAAATCGATATCGAAATGTCCTTCGTGGACGTGGATGACGTGATAGAAGTACAAGAAAAATACCTTCAGCAATTGTTTAGCCAGCTGATGGGTATAGAAATCAGTCTTCCGCTGCCTCGCATCACATACCAGAAGGCTATGGAGCGTTACGGAAGCGACAAACCGGACACCCGTTTCGGTTTCGAACTACGATCGTTTAACGAGAAGGTCAAGGATTCTCCCTTTCCGGTGTTTGCAAATGCCATTGCGGAAGGCGGAGATGTGAGGGCTATCAACATAAACGGGCACAGCTCGGATTTCAGCAGGAAAGACCTCGACAGGCTCCAGGATGAGATCAAGAAAACTTTCGGGGCAAAAGGGCTTGCCTGGATCCGGGTAGGAGAAGATGAAATAACCTCTTCCTTTAACAAGTTCTATGATCAGGAAGGTTTGAGGAGACTGGCAAACGCAGTGGATGGTAAGCCAGGTGATCTTATTCTGATCGTTGCAGGAGAGCCGGGTGTGGTTTTTGACAGTCTCGGCTATTTGCGCAGGGAGATTGCCGACAGGCTGGGCCTTTTGGACGATAAGATCTTCAATCTTTTATGGGTAGTGGACTTTCCTCTATTGGAATACGATGAAGAATTGAAGCGATTCAAAGCCATGCACCATCCTTTTACTTCTCCTAAAGAAGAAGACATACCTTTGCTGGACAAAGATCCGGCCAAAGTCAAGGCTAAAGCTTACGATATTGTTTTAAACGGGGTGGAGCTTGGAGGCGGAAGCATCCGTATCCATGACAGAGACCTTCAAAGCAAGATGTTCAACGTTCTGGGGCTTACAAAGGAAGAAGCCGAGGAGAAATTTGGGTTTCTGCTTGAAGCCTTCAAATACGGGACGCCTCCACACGGCGGGATTGCTTATGGACTGGATCGTTTAGTCATGCTGCTCTGCGGAGAAAAGAGCATCCGGGAAGTCATCGCGTTTCCGAAGAACCAAGCTGCCGTCTGCATGCTTTCTGAAGCTCCGGGAGAAGCAACTAAAGAACAATTGGATGAATTAGGGATTTCACTGGTAAAGGAATAACATATGAAAAATATCGGCGTAATCGGCGGGACCTTTGATCCCATACATTTTGGTCATCTCATTCTTGCCGAACAGGCGAGGGATGGAGCAGGCCTGGAGAAAGTCATCTTCATGCCTGCTAAAATGTCTCCATATAAGATAAATCGGGAATGTGCTTCGGAACAACACCGTTATAATATGATCGCCTTGGCCATAGATGGAAATGAGGGGTTTGAAGTCTCGGACATGGAGCTTTGCGGATCTGAAATTTCTTATACAATACACACCTTGGAAGCGCTTCAGAATCAATTGGGCAAGGAATGCCAACTGCACTTCATTTGCGGTACGGATGCATTTTTAGGCATGGGGGGATGGCGCAAAATAGATGAACTTCTAAAAAAATTCCCATTGATCGTAGGCGCAAGGCCAAGGTATAAGGACAAGTCGAGGGACGAATTGATTCGTCATTTCGAAGCGGAATACGGCGCGCGAATCAAAACAGTACACATGCCTAAAATAGATATTTCCTCTTCAGACATAAAACAGCGAATAAAGGAGAAGAGATCCATACGCTATTTGTTGCCGGAAAAGGTAGCCGATTATATCGAATCAAATAACCTGTACTTTGAATAAACTTAAAAAAGCGCCAAATCTTATTACAAGAATGCTTTCCAATGCTTGCCTCAACTTGTAAGAAAGTGACAAACGTGGTATAATGTATAGCATTAATTTGGAAGAAATTAAGAAACATATAGAAAAAGAACTGTCTTCGGAGCGGATGAAACACACCCTTGGGGTGATATCTGAGGCCGAAAAATTAGCTGAACGCTACGGAGTGGATAAGGAGAAAGCAAAACTTGCAGCACTTTGCCATGACATGGCCAGGTGCATGCCGGTGGATTCCATAGAGCTTGCCCATGCAAAGATGGCCGCAGATCTTCTGAAATGTGAATGGGGGATAGAAGACCCGGATGTTCTCAATGCAGTAACTTATCATACCACCGGCCGTCCAGGAATGTCTCTGTTGGAAAAAATCATATACCTGGCTGATGCTATTGAACCCGGTCGAAACTATCCGGGAGTAGACCGGTTGAGGAAATTGGCCTATGAAGATTTAGATAAAGCCTGTGCGGAAGTCATGAGACAGACCATCGAATACGTAAAACATAAAGGTTGTGAAATAGATGATAATACAATAAAAGCCATGGAGGAATTACTGGCTAAAGAAAGGAGTGCCGATGAACAATAAAGAAATTGCCCTGCAAACGGCTGCTGTGCTTTCTGCAAAGAAGGCCAAAGATCTGATGGTCATCGATGTTTCCGAAAGATCATCTTTTGCTGACTATTTGATACTGGCGACAGGAAGTTCCGAGCGACAGGTAGGAAACTTAGCCAAAGAAGTAGTCGATGCCCTTGGCAAAGAAGGGATCCACGCCAGGAATGTTGAAGGCAAACAAAGCTCCGGATGGATTCTGATGGATTACGGCGATGTAATAGTAAATATTTTTTCCGAAGAACAGAGAAACTACTATAATCTCGAAAAGATTTGGGGAGATTGCTGTGTTCTTGATATAGAAGAATGATATAATACGCAAATTTCTAATACGAACAGAAGAAAACACACAGGATATAATACTGACAGCAACGGAGGATATGCCTGATGGATCAACATTACAATTTCAGTAAAATCGAAAAAAAGTGGCAAAACTACTGGGAAGAAAATAATACTTTTAAAACTACGGAAGATAAAAATAAAGAGAAATATTATCTTCTCGAAATGTTTCCCTATCCTTCAGGGAAACTCCATATGGGCCATGTGAGGAATTATTCTATCGGAGATGTAATTTCCAGATATATGACCATGCGGGGGAAGAACGTGTTGCACCCAATGGGTTGGGATTCATTTGGCCTTCCGGCAGAAAATGCCGCCATAAAGAATCACGTTCATCCGAATATCTGGACATGGAAAAACATAGAGGAGATGCGCCAGCAATTGAAAATGCTGGGACTCAGTTATGATTGGGACAGAGAAATCGCAACCTGTCATCCCGACTACTATAAGTGGATGCAGTGGATTTTCATACAGTTCTTCAACAAAGGCCTGGCTTACAAAAAAAAGAATCCAGTCAATTGGTGTCCTTCCTGTCAGACTGTACTTGCCAATGAGCAGGTGGTAGACGGTTGTTGTGAACGCTGTCATACTTTGGTTGGCAAAAAAGAGCTGGAACAGTGGTATCTTAAAATTACCGAGTATGCGGACCGACTTTTGAAAGAATTGGACCTTCTCGAAGGTTGGCCCGAAAAAGTTAAAATTATGCAGCGCAACTGGATCGGCAAGAGCGAAGGAGCTGAAGTAGATTTCAAAATTGCCGGAAGCGATAAAACTCTCTGCGTGTTTACAACGAGACCGGATACGCTTTTCGGCGTCACTTACATGGTGTTAGCGCCGGAGCACCCCTATGTAAAAGAATTGGTGTCAGAGGAATGCAGTAAAGACGTTGAGGAGTTTTTGGACAAGCTGCAGTATATGAGTGAGATTGAACGAACTTCAACTACTCTGGAGAAGGAAGGCGTGTTCATCGGCAGCTATGCAATAAACCCTCTGACGGGAAAAGAAGTGCCGATCTATATTGCCAATTACGTGCTCATGGATTACGGTACAGGCGCCATAATGGCCGTTCCTGCGCACGATCAGAGAGACTTTGAATTTGCGAAAAAATACAACTTGGATATCGTGCCTGTGGTAGACCCGGGAGATCCTGAAATCGACCTGTATAATTTAAAAGAAGCTTTTGAAGCTGATGGCACTATGATCAATTCCGGCACATTCAACGGTATGAACAGCCGGAAGGCTATTAAGGATATAACAGCTTATTTAGAGGAAAAGGGGCTCGGGAAAGCCGCTGTCAATTACCGGCTTAGGGATTGGCTTATTTCAAGGCAGCGCTACTGGGGAACGCCGATTCCGATGCTTCACTGTGAAAAATGTGGTTGGGTGCCGGAAAAGATTGAAAATCTTCCAGTACTTCTTCCTACAGACGTTGAATTTACGGGAAAAGGTGAGTCTCCGCTTACCACAAGCAAGAGCTTTAAGAAGGCTCTCTGCCCGAAGTGCGGCGGCGAAGCCACTCGTGAGACCGACACGATGGACACGTTTTTGGACTCTTCGTGGTACTATCTCAGATATACTGATGCTCAAAACAAAGATGAAGTCTGGGACAAGGAAAAGGCCAAATACTGGATGCCTGTAGACCAGTACATCGGCGGGGTAGAGCACGCGATACTTCACCTGCTCTATGCGCGGTTCTTCAACAAATTCCTTTATGATTTAGGGTACTCGCCTTGTATAGAACCCTTTACCAACCTGTTGACCCAGGGCATGGTTCTAAAAGACGGAGCGAAGATGTCTAAATCAAAAGGAAACGTTGTAAGTCCCGAAGAAATTATCAAGAAATACGGGGCCGATACGGCACGACTGTTTATCCTCTTTGCTTCTCCGCCGGAGAAAGAACTGGAGTGGTCGGATACCGGTGTGGAGGGAAGTTATCGCTTCCTTTCAAGAGTATACCGGCTCGTCCACGAACTATCGGATACAATAAAGGACGCAACGGATTCTTATGTGGTTGAAACAAGCCAGGACAGGGAATTAAACTATGTACTGAACACGACCATTAAAAAGGTTACGGACGACTTGGGCAACCGGTTTAACTTCAATACTGCCATATCGGCTATTATGGTGCTGGTAAACGAGCTTTACCGTTATAAGTCCGAGTCTGTACTGAACAAAGGCCTGCTTCGCCACGCTATAAAATGTCTGATTCTAATACTGTCACCCTTCACTCCGCATATTTGCGAGGAAATGTGGCAGCATATCGGACATGATAGTACCCTTTACCACGAAAGATGGCCGGAATATGATGAAGCTGCTCTCGTGAGGGATGAAACGGAAATTGCGATTCAGATCAACGGAAAAGTAAAAGAGCGCATCATGGTAACAAGCGGTCTTTCCAAGGATGAATTCCTTGAAGAAGCGCTGCAGAATGAGACTGTAAAAGCGTTGCTGGACGGGAAGAACGTGATCAAAATAATCCCGGTTCCGGACAAACTCTTAAATATTGTAGTTAAATAGAAAGGAAAATGTAATTTGAAAATAACTGAAAATTTTAGGGATAGCCAGGGAGTCAAGCTCATTCCTCTGGGCGGTTTAAATGAGATCGGCAAAAACTTGACCGTCCTGGAGTACAAAAATGACATCCTGATTATTGATTGTGGCTTATCCTTCCCCGATGACGAGATGTTCGGCATTGATATTGTAATTCCGGACTTTAGTTATTTGGAAAAAAACAGGGGAAAATTGAGGGGTATGGTCCTGACCCACGGACATGAGGACCACATCGGTGCCATTCCCTATCTGTTAAAGTCAGTGAATGTCCCTATTTACGGAACAAAACTGACTTTAGGACTGGTAGAGAACAAATTAAAAGAGCATGGCCTTAAGGCCAAATTGAACACGATAAAGTCAGGGCAGACGTTCAAGGTCGGCGAAATCAAGATTGAAGCCATCCGCACGACACACTCTATTGCCGACTCTATCTGCCTGGCTATCGACACTCCGGCGGGTGTGATTTTTCATACGGGAGATTTCAAGATCGACTACACACCGCTCCACGGAAAACCCATTGACTTCCAACGCCTTGCCAAAATCGGCGAGAAAGGCGTCCTACTGATGCTTGCAGACAGCACAAATGCGGAAAGAAAAGGGTATACACCTTCCGAGAGTACGGTGGGAACAGCCTTGGAAAACATCTTCCGCAATTGTACCAACCGAATAATTATTGCCACCTTCTCTTCCAACGTACACCGTGTTCAGAGAATCATCGATACGGCTGTAATGTTCAACCGAAAGGTGGCCATATCCGGCAGAAGCATGATCAATGTGGTCAATATAGCCAAAGACATAGGTTATTTGAAGATACCTGACAAAACTCTGGTAGATATCAACAAAGCCAAAAATATTAAGGATTCAGAACTGGTTATCATAACTACGGGAAGTCAAGGGGAGCCTATGTCCGCTCTGGCCAGGATGGCTTCTAACGATCACAAAGCAGTCCAGATAAAGAAAGGTGATGTGGTCATCCTATCATCTACTCCCGTGCCCGGAAACGAAAAGACTGTTTCCAATGTAGTAAACAGGCTCTTTGAGCGGGGAGCGGAAGTTATCTACTCCGACATAGCGGACATACATGTTTCAGGACATGCCTCGGAAGAGGAATTGAAGCTGATTCAATCCTTGATTAAGCCCAAATACTTCATGCCTGTCCACGGTGAATACCGGCATCTGCGCAGGCATGCTATGATTGCGGAAAGTCTTGGAATGCCGAAAGACCACATATTTATTCTCGCCAATGGGGAGATTCTGAGCCTGAAGAAAAACAAGGTGGAAAAAAAGAAAGAAACTGTCCCCTGCAACCCCGTATTAGTCGACGGATTGGGAGTTGGGGATGTAGGCAATATCGTTTTGAGAGACAGAAAACTCTTGTCGGAAAGCGGCCTTATTATAGTAGTAGCTGCTATCGATAAGGCCACCGGCGCCATATGTTCCGGCCCGGATATTATATCCAGAGGTTTCGTATATGTGAGAGAGTCGGAAGACTTGATTGAATCGGCAAGGAAAGTTGCGGAAGAACGGCTCTATAAGTGTCAGAAGGCGAAAATGAAAGACTGGAGTTCTATGAAAAACGCCGTACGCAGCGATTTACAGGACTACATCTATCAACAAACGAAGCGAAATCCGGTGATTCTACCGATATTCATGGAGGTTTAAAATGAATATATATGATCTAGCACATCAACTGGCAAGGGCTTTGAAAGAATCCCAGGAGTACAAAACCTACATGGAATTGAAAGAAAAAGTTTCTGAAAATGAAGAGCTGTCCGCCAGCATCAACGACTTTCAACAGAAGCAATTTCAATTGCAGGCCCAACAATTGTTGGGACAAGAAGGCGATGTAACCATGAGGGAGCAGATTCAAAACTTGGCGCAGATCCTGATGAAAGATCCATTAGCTGCTCAGTATCTCCAAGCGGAATTTGCATTTACCATGATGTATGCGGACGTATGTAAAATATTGCAGGATGCAGTCAGGATGGGGCCAGATGCAAAATAGACTGAAAAAAGTAAAAGAAGCTATGAACTCCAAGGGTGTTTCCGCACTCTTGGTGACGAAATCGGAAAACCAAGTTTATCTTACCGGATTTCATTCTTCAAATTGTCAGCTTATCATTACTGCCGACATGAACTACTTGCTGACGGATTTTCGTTATATAGAAGCAGCAGGAGAGTTGGCGCCTTTATATCATGTAGTGCTTACTGACCATAATGTGACGCTGTACACTTTTTTGAAGGAACTCGGCATAAAAGAACTGGCTATCGAGGATAGCTCAATTTCATATGCTGAATTCAAACAATTAGAGGAAAAAGTCGGCTGCCACATTGTTTCCGGAGACGGAATCGTAGAGGGAGTAAGGGTCATAAAGGACGAGTACGAACTTGAAGCCATAAGAAAAGCGCAGGAAATTGCGGATATGGCCTTTACTCATATGTTGAACTATCTGAAGCCGGGATTAACGGAGATCGAAGCTGCTTTAGAACTGGAAATGTTCTTGCGCCGCCACGGAGCGCAGGCGCTGTCTTTTGATACGATCCTGGTTTCCGGGACAAGGACATCTCTTCCTCACGGGACACCTTCTCAAAAAAAACTGGAGAGAGGAGATTTCGTGACCATGGACTTCGGTTGTGTCGTAGACGGCTATTGCTCGGATATGACACGGACCGTCGCTTTGGGCAGCGTGACGGACGAGCAGAGGGAAATCTACGACATCGTGTTGAAAGCCCAGAAAGCCGGCTGTGACGCAATTCGTGCAGGGCTCTCCTGTAAGGAGGCGGATAAGGTGTGTCGCGATATAATTACAGACAGGGGTTATGGAGCGTTTTTCGGACATGGCACCGGTCACGGAGTCGGCCTTGAAATACATGAAGCACCTACGCTGAATGGGCGAAGTGAGGAAGTGCTTGAGGAGAACATGGTCGTAACCGTTGAGCCGGGAATCTATCTCCCTCAAAAATTCGGTGTACGCATTGAAGACTTGGCAATCGTTACTGCTTCGGGTATAATAAATCTTGTAAAATCGGACAAAGAACTAATAATAATATAAACTAATTTTCAACTTATTTTTGGAGGAACACATCGATGATTTACGCAAGCGATTTTAAGAAGGGCATTACCTTCGAGATTAACGGAGAACCCCATATCGTTCTGGATTTCCAGCATGTTAAGCCCGGAAAGGGCTCTGCTTTCGTCAGGACGAAATACAAGAACATACTCACGGGAACCACGAAAGAAGAAGCCTTTAACCCCAATGACAAGTTCCCGAAGGCCCATATAGAAACAAAGCAAATGCAGTATCTATATACTGACGGTGAGCTGTATTATTTCATGGATCAGGAGAGTTTCGAGCAGGTGCCCCTGATGGCAGATCAGGTAGAGGATGCCATGCACTACATTCGCGAAAACGATGTAGCTACCATCAAGTTCTACAAGGGGAAGGCTTTCTCAGTTGATCCTCCAAATTTCGTAAACCTGAAGGTAATTGAAACAGAACCCGGTGTAAAAGGCGATACGGCAACAAATGTAACAAAGGCGGCTACAGTTGAAACGGGAGCCGTGATTCAGGTACCCATCTTCGTAGAGGTGGGAGACGTAATTCAGATCGACACCAGATCTGGCGAATATTTATCCCGTTCCAAAGAATAGCCCTGAGGCTAATATGATTCGAATCAGAAACAAGCGGAGATTTGTAATTTTTATATTAATTATGTCCCTGTTGGTTGCCCTGCTGAGTGTGGCGATTTTTACCATTTGGCTCAGCAAGGGCAGCAAGCCTTTTGATCCAGGCAACACGGAAACCATGTTGGTCACCATACCCAGGGGGACCAGTACCAGCGGTATCGGTGAGATTCTGGAATCTAAAGGCTTGATTTCTAATTCTACTGTATTCCGGTTGAAAACGAAATTTGCCGGTCATGACGGAAAATACAGGGCCGGCGAATACTATTTGAGCCCGGGGATGAGTCTGGATGAAATTATCGAGCATCTTTTAGCAGGTCGTGACAATACGACCCGTTTTACAATTCCCGAAGGCTATGATTTAGCGAAAGTTGCAGACAAACTGGAAGCCCAGGGGCTGATAGACAGGGAGGCCTTCTTTAAGGAGATTCGAGAAGGTGAGTTCGATTATTGGTTTATTTCGGGTCTTGAAAAAGAAGATAACAGGCTGGAAGGCTTTTTATATCCCGAGACCTATGAGATTTTCGCAGACGCCACTGAACATGACATAATCGATAAGATGCTTTCACAATTCAATAAGGTGTTTACTGAAAAACACAAGCAACGCTTAAAGGAGTTAGAGCTGGATATCAGAGACGTTATTATCCTGGCTTCCATCATCGAAAGGGAGGCAGTGGTATCCGAGGACCGGCCGGTAATAGCAGGGGTGTTCTATCGCAGGCTGGAGATCGGTATGCCGCTTCAATCCTGCGCTACGGTTCAATATATTCTGGGTGAACAAAAGCCTGTTCTTAGTATTGCAGATACTCAGATTCAATCTCCTTATAATACATATATAATTAAAGGTTTGCCTCCCACGCCGATTTGTTCGCCGGGAATAGAATCCATCAACGCTGCTCTATGGCCGGCGGAAACGGAATATCTCTATTTTCTGGCAAAAGGTGACGGATCCCACGTATTTTCCGTAACCTATGAAGAGCATTTAAGAAATAAAGCGAAGTACATTGATTGACAATAATATTATTATGTTAAAATGAAAATTACAGATGAAAAAGTTACGGAATACATCCAAGGGCTTTATAAGCCCTTGAACCCTTTTCTCGGCCAGCTGCGCAAAGAAGCTGAGTCCCGGAATATTCCTATAATAAGCAAGGAAATTGAAAGGCTTCTCCTTACCATGCTTCAAATACAAAAACCGGAAAGGCTGCTCGAAATCGGTACAGCTATCGGTTATTCTGCGCTGTGCTTTATAATGTCCGGAAATGTGGGGCATATTACCACATTAGAATTACAGGAAAAATTGTGTAATGAAGCCTCAACCAACTTTGAAAAAGCCGGAGTGGCCAACCGAATTCGACTGATGCAAGGAGATGCTTTGGAATCATTAAAAACCCTTAGTAAGGAATTCCGAAACACACCTTCCGCACCTTTTGATTTTGTGTTCATCGACGGGGCGAAAGGACATTATCTTAAAATCTGGAAGCACTGCATGGATTTATGCGGCCCCGGCACGACTATTGTGGCGGACAACATTTTATATAAGGCCATGACAGCGGCGGACGAATACCTGGATGTTCGCAGGAATAAGACCATAGTAAATCGCATGCGAGAATATCTCAACTATGTTACAGAGCTTCCTGGCGTAACGACTGCGGTTTTACCGGTGGGTGACGGTATTGCCGTCAGTGTAATCGAGGGATAAAGTATGAAAAATATCGAATTGCTTGCACCAGCGGGAGATTTGGAAAAATTGCGAACTGCCATTGACTATGGCGCCGATGCGGTTTATTGCGGCGGTGAACAGTTCAGTCTCAGAACTGCTTCACGCAACTTTACTATCGAAGAGTTAGCCGAAGGTTTGGATTATGCGCATAAGAAAGGTAAGAAAGTATACCTTACTCTGAACATCTTTGCACATAATGAAGATCTTCCGGATTTCTACACTTATATGGATGAGATTAAGGATTTACCCATCGACGCATTTTTGATCTCTGATCCCGGAATACTTCAATGGATGCGTGAAAACCGTCCCGATGCAGAACTTCATTTAAGCACCCAGGCAAATACGACGAACAAGTTATCTGCACTTTACTGGCATAAACAGGGAGTTAAGCGCATCGTGCTGGCAAGGGAGCTTTCCTTGAAAGAGATTGCAGAAATAAGGAGCGAAACACCGGATACGCTGGAACTTGAAACCTTTGTTCACGGAGCTATGTGCATATCATATTCCGGAAGATGCCTTCTATCCAATTATTTGGCCGGTAGAGATGCTAACAGGGGAGCCTGTGCTCATCCCTGCAGGTGGAGCTATAATTTAGTTGAGGAAAAACGCCCGGGAGAATACTATCCCGTCGTTGAAGATGATCGTGGAACCTATATCTTGAATTCTAAGGATCTCTGCATGATTCAGCATTTACCTGCGCTTATAAATGCAGGAGTGAATTCTCTGAAGATAGAAGGTAGGGTTAAGAGCGTTTTTTATGTAGCAACGGTTACGGACGCATATCGAAAAGCCATTGATGCTTATCTGGAGGAAGGAGAGGATTGGTTCTGTCGCGAAAGCTGGCTTGAGGAAGTGGGAAAAGCCAGCCACAGGCATTTCACTACCGGATTTTATTTCGGGAAGCCCGGCAAAGAGGACCAGAACTACAAGAGCAGCCAATACATCAGGGAATACGAATTTACCGGCATTGTAAAAGACTACGATGAAAGAACGCAGCTTGCAACGGTAGAGCAGAGAAATAAAATGTCGTTGGGCGATAAGATCGAGTTTTTCGGTCCGGGTATAGAACCCTTTGTTCAAACTCTGGAATACATGACTGATGAAGACGGGATGCTGCTGGAAAGCGCTCCTCATGCGCAACAAATTCTAAAAATTCGCACGATACGCCCAGTTAAAGAAAATTATATGGTATCTAAACCCAAATAGTGGTATAATATTTTAACCAAAGTAAACGGTGGTATATATTTATATATGTGTAATAGTACTTTAAGGAGGAAGTTTGATGGATTCAAGCCCTGACCCGAGTATGTCGGTGGGTTTTCAACTTTTTATTCTTGCTCTGTTAATTCTTATAAATGCCTACTTTGCGTCTGCAGAGATGGCCATCGTATCGGTAAACAGAAACAAAGTAAAAATACTGGCACAAGAAGGAGATAATAAAGCTAAGCTAATTCTCGATTTTCTTGAACAGCCGAATCGTTTCTTATCGACAATTCAGGTGGCTATAACATTGGCCGGCTTTCTTGCCAGTGCCTTTGCCGCAACCGGAATGGCCGATGATGTAGCCGCTCTATTGAGTAGGCTACAAATCATTCCCTATACCAGGCAAGTAGCAGTGGTTTTGGTTACGGTTGTCCTTTCCTATTTCAGTCTTGTGCTTGGGGAATTGTATCCAAAACGCATGGCGCTGCAGCATTCCCTGAAAATCGCCCGATTTACCGT
>DGEG01000171.1:0-14010 GCA_002385825.1 Firmicutes bacterium UBA3932
GCGT
Source organism: Firmicutes bacterium UBA3932 (assembly GCA_002385825.1). GTDB lineage: Bacteria > Bacillota > Clostridia > Peptostreptococcales > Anaerovoracaceae > UBA1426. Next base: position 5 of record DGEG01000171.1, read on the forward strand.
GGTTTTCCTTATACAAAAAGGCACCTTGCCGGAGCAGGTGCCGTAAAAGAACATCAATACGCTGAGATCCTGATTTAAGATTGACTGCAATTCCTTATATAATAAAACATATACTGTTGGACGATGCCCGCATGATCCCCGTATGACTCCCAGGAAAACCGACCTTCATAGACCTGGTCGAGAACTCGAGCGATCCAGACGTCCACAGGAGCGGAACGCAACTTATGAAACCCAAAAAGAGCTACGCAATTTGCTACTTTTTTGCCCACGCCGCGGAGTCTCATCAACTCCTCCATTATTTGTTCATAATCCATACTCTTAAGACCGTGAATATCCAGTCTGCCTTCGGAGACTGCCCGAGCCGCTCCCAGTACATATTCGTCCCTGTATCCTAACCCCAGGGCTCGCAAGTCTTCCTTTTCGGCAGCTGCAATGCTCTCCGGCGAAGGAAAAGTATAATACACCAAATCGGGATTTTCAGACCAACGCTTCTTCTCGCCAAACCTCTCACACAGTTTTTCAATGGCGGACTTGATAGCAGGTATGTTTTTGTTTTGCGATATTATGAAACTAATAAGCACTTCAAACGGGTCCTGGCGAAGAATTCTCAGCCCGCTGCCAAAAGCGGCAGCTCTTTTCAGAAACTCATCCCCGCATTCCGAAAGCTTTTGAACCAGTGCCCCGTAATCATAATGCAGGTCAAAGTACTCCTCCCATTGAGGCCTCCGATCCTCAGACGTTCCCAGGATCCGGATCTCATTCTCTTCAATCTGCAGCAGTTCCACGTATTCGCCAAAAGCTACCAGGCTGTATCTTCCGTCGCATATTTCATTCATCCTGAAGCACTGTCCCGACTCGGCTATCTGCTTTAGGTTTAGATTCTCTGATTTTATGTACAATCCAATGTCCACCCTTTTATCAGTCATCATGCCGAATTACGTTTTCCTCGTATAACTCCATTATTCGATTGACTATTTCCTCGCTCTGAGCGGTGCTTTTACCCAGGAAATGGGCCATTTCCTGAGAGAAGCGAATCTGATGATACAGGAGTTCCTTAGCCTGTTCCAGGGTCTGCTTCTTGATGAGATCTATTTGATCGCCGTCAAATCGGAATTTTGTCAAATCGGAGTAAACGCCAACGTATTGGTTTTCGTCCCGCAGAGCATAAGTCCTCTCATGGTACTTAACGCCGTATTTGGTCCTTATACTCTCAAACTGTTCTCCTGCACCCGATGCAAGCTTTTCGTAGTTATCGCTGTCGAGCAGGTATGAAATATGTTTTCCGATAATGTTATTATTGCACATAAACATTTTCTGGAATGCAGGATTCATACTTATAATATGAAGCGTTTTATCCAGAATCACAATGCCGTTAGGTGTGGTTTCAATGATGCGGTCTGCCCGCTGCTGAGCCAGGCGCCTCATATAAGAAACGCACATTTCCGTTTCGGCCATCCCGCGGGCTACAGCAATGGCATTGTCCCTGCAGGTTTTATAACCGCATGCACCGCAGTTCAGTTGCATTTCCGGGCTGCCCTTTCCCGTGCTTTCTAGAATTTCCTGGATTACGCTCTCGCTGATCTCTTCCTGGCCGGCTATATCTTCGTGAGGACGAAAAGCAGCATTCAAATTTATTTCCGCAGGCTCTCTCGTCATCTTTTTACCGGAGGCTTTTTTTGCATAGGCAATCACGTCTCTCTTTCGCCTGAAAAGATTTCTTTCTTTTGGAAAACCGGGTCCGTTGATGCAGCCTCCCGCGCAGAACAGGGGCTCAACAACTTTATAGTTCCACTCCGAAGGAGAAAGAGCCAAAACGTCCAGCACGTCCTCTGCGCCGCTTATATGAATAACATCGGGTTCGGTTCCATCACATTGGATGCCCCCTGTCTTGAGCATGCCTCCCTGAAGCGGGAAAAGACGAGCCTGATCCAGATCTCCGAAGCTCTCAAATTCTGACTCGGGACACTGTTCAAGATCGATGCCTTCCTCTTCCATCCATTCGATAAGTTCCGTAAACGTGAGGGCGCAATCGATGGCATCCCGGTTTTCGGGCCGTGCAGCCTCCTGTTTTTTCGCCGCGCAAGGTCCGATAAAGACCACTGCCCAGTCTTCTCCAAGCCGCTCTTTCAGCAGCCGGCCGTGGGCCACCATCGGAGATACTACAGGTATCAGCACGCTCAAATGTTCCGGCCTGTATTTCTCTACATATTCCACCACGGTAGGACAAGCGGTGCACAGATTTCCGCCGGTGGTGTTTTTGAAAGATTCTTCCGTAATCCTCTTCGCGCCTTCCGCTGTTTCGGATATGTATTGAAACCCCAACTGCCGCAAGGCAGACGGAAGCTTATTGCAGTTTTCAATATGAAAAGCCGCCGCAAAGGAAGGTGCCACGCTGGCTGCAACTTTGCGTCCCGATTCGATGAGCTGCTTAACCTGCTCCAGACTGGAGCGAATGGTCTTTGCGCCTTGAGGGCATTCCCTGACACAGGTCCCACATTTGATACAAAGCTCATCTTCTATATAAGCCTGTCCTTCTGCTACGCTAATTGCTTTGACGGGACATACCCGAACGCACCGGTAACAGTCCTGACAGTTTGCAGTAACAGTATAAACTACGTTTTGAATTTCTTCCTTCATATTCTTCCCTTCGATTGTTAATTATTTGCCAATTTGATTATACCCTTTTTATAGAGCTAGAATCAAGTTATTCCGCCATGCACTTATTTCCTATTATCTGTTTTGATTATAATGATTTTATCTTCTGAAAGACCGGGCATGATAAAATCCATTATGGGACCATTATGGACTATTAGATCAATTTAGTCAAAAATTACTTTACTTTCTCACCACAAATGTTGTATAATGAATTCCGCGCCATAATGGCAATTTTAATTTATATGCGCCAGTAGCTCAGCTGGATAGAGTGCCTGACTACGAATCAGTAGGTCGGGGGTTCGAATCCCTCCTGGCGTGCCAAAAGACTCATCGCAAGATGAGTCTTTTTATTTGGCCGGGAGGGATTCGAACCCGAAAGGGCGTCCGCCGTCAAGAAAACAGTCGCGGACTGTTTTTAGGCGGACGGTCCAAGCCTGTCGCACAGGCGCAGGACGGCAGATGCGACCGGAGGGAAGCAGATGCGAAATCCCTCCTGGCGTGCCAAAAAGATTGAAAAATGCCCGTTGAGAGGACTTCTCCCAACGGGCATTTTACCTGTTTCCCACAGGATTTCCCACATAAAAATCTGTTACTTTGTGACAAGCAATACGGTATTCTCTTCTTCTTCATATTTTACATCAAAGTTCAGGTACTCTGCTATATCCCGCAATTTGAAATAATTATAGCCGTCAATATTATATCCTTCCACAGCAAGATCTTCACCTGCAAGGCTTACTTTCTGACTGCTGACCTTTGCGGTTATAACATCTGCGCTCAGAGGTGAAAGATCATCGTCAGACTTGATGTAAGTTCCGCCGACCTCTATTTCAATTTTCCCTGCGCTTTCCTTGTACTCTACATTAAACCTGCCTTCTGTGGCGGCCAATATTGCGGCCAGATCCCTCAGCTTGTAGTAGTTGTAGCCGTCAATCAAATATCCTTGTAAGGTTGTTGCGGCGCCATCTAACATAACCCTTTGAGAGGATAAGATTACGGATACGCCTGCTTCTGACCCCGTAACCTCACCGGGCTTTTCAAGGGGCTGGGCGGACCCGCCTTCCAGGGGAATTCCAAGTTCCTGATAAATTTCTTCTAATCTCTGTTCACCCAAAAGACTCGGCACATAGGGTGTAATCTTTTCGTAGTCCTCTTTGTATATTTGGTCGCAGGCCATGTCGAAGAAGAAGGTGTTGAGTTCCTTGTAAATCAATGTTGCATCGATTACCGTTTTGTTATAAGAAGAGCTCCAATCCTCTGTCCGAGCTATTATAGGATTTCTGTCGGCGGCAACATCTTTGCCGATAACTGTTGCCGTGCAAGCAAATGCAGGCACCAGGCTCCCTAATACAAAAATCAGGGTTACTATAATTGCAACAAACTTTCTCATTCTCTAATCCCCCTTTTTAAGTAACGAACGGTTTATCAGCGGTTAGTTCTGAAGAAATAAACAAAACAAGAAGAAACTACCATTTATATACAATATACTACGGGGCGTCCTTTCATTGTCAAGCCATATCACCAAGACAAAAAACTCCTTATTTCGATGTTTTTTATTCTTTTTAATTCATGCTTTAGAACAAATGTTTACATTTTGTTCGCATTATGCTATACTTATGTAAAGTATTTATTAAAACATTGGGGGAGGATGAAAGGATGAAACCGTTAAAGGAGCGCGAAAAGAGAATTCTCGAGTACATTGTGGCCGAAATTAAGAAAAAAGGTTACCCGCCCACAGTCCGGGAAATGTGCAGCTCTCTCGGGATAAAATCCACATCTACTGCCCATAAAGACATCGCAAACCTGGAAAAGAAAGGTTATATCCGCAAGGATCCGGCCAAACCCAGAGCGATAGAAATTCTGGATCCTAACCACGACAAGCAGTACACAAGCGCAGGTGTTTCAAAGGAATCCCACACCGCCTCTGCTTACCATAACAACGAAAGAACCGATGTGGTGGACGTTCCCCTTGTAGGACGAATTGCTGCCGGAACCCCCATTCTCGCCGAAGAAAACATAGAAGACAGCTTCCCCATACCGGCTCGTTACGTAGGAAAAGGCAATTATTTCATGCTGATGGTCAAAGGAGACAGCATGATTGAAGCGGGAATTTTCGACGGGGATTATATTTTAGTCAAGCAGCAGCAGACCGCAAACAACGGCGAAATAGTAGTAGCTATGGTAGATGGTTTCGAAAGCGAAGCTACCGTCAAAACTTATTACAGGGAAAAGGGCCACATCCGCCTGCAGCCGGAAAATGAAAACATGAGTCCGATTATCGTAAAAGATGTGAAGATTCTAGGATTGGTTAAAGGCGTATTTCGTTATCTTTCATAAGCGTAAAAAGGATCTGGACCATTACCTGTTTACAAGCAATTTTTTGATACCCTTCTCCAGACCATCCAGGCTCAGTTCAAACATGGGAAACATTTCGCGAATGGCATTGATTGTAACATGTCCATATGCATGGTCCCAAGCCGACTCTTCAATCGGATTGAGCCAGATATGGTGTGGGTACTTATCTCTTATCCTCTGAAGCCAATATATTCCGGGCAATTCATTATAGAGCCCGATTCTGCAATTCCCTCCGGGCCTGAAAAGCTCCGTAGGAGCCATGGCTCCATCTCCTATGAAAATAACCCTATATTCGCTTCCCAGTGTATTCAATGCCTTTTCAGTATTCTCCCACTCGCCTCTAATGCAATGGAGCGAAGTATAGAGGTGTTCGTATATACAATTGTGGAAATAGTAAACCTTCAAGTCGCTGAAATGATTAGCCTTGTGAACTGCTTGAAACAGCGCGCTACAGAGCTTGCTATATTTGAGCATTGACCCGTCGGAATCAAAGAGAAGCAGCAATTTGACCGTATTCTTTCTCGGCTTTTCAAAAACCAGCTTCAAAAATCCGCCGTTTTCTGTTGTTTCTTTAATGGTACCGTCTATATCCAATTCTGTCTTTGGAGCATCCACCGTAGTAGAATACTGCCTCAGCTTGCGCAGGGCCACCTGAAACTGCCGGGTATCGATGATATTATCCTGGCGAAAGTCGCGAAACGCTCGCTCGTTGGCAATCTGCAGCGCGGAACGATACCTGCTTTCCCCTCCTATGCGTATGCCCTGCTCCGCAAAACCGCCGTGCCCCAAGACCGAAGTGCCCTCGGTTCCGATCCAGTAGTTGCCACCCCTGTGACAGGATCGCTGTTCTTTAAGCCTCTGCTCCAGCATCTGTTTCAGCTCTTCCAACTGATACTTCGGAGCATTGGGATCGATTTTATCATACAGCTCTTCTTTGATCTTCGTGCCGCCGTTCAACCACTTCCATACTTCCTCCGGAATTTCGAAAGGAGAACTGAAGTCTTTGAAATACTCGGAAAAGGCCAAATCGAATTTATCGTAATCCGTCTCGCTCTTCACCAAAACGCTGCGGCATAAATGATAAAAATCAAGTAGACTGGGTCCTGCCAGGCCTTTATCAAGAGCCTCCATAAGATCCAGCCACTCTTTTATGGACACGTTTAACTTATATTCTCTTAACAGAAAGAAAAACTCTATGAACAACTGCTCACTCCCATGCTGATATCGGCCCGGGGGTTAAACGCCCCAGCCTTTTCTCGTATAACCCTTTTCTCTGATTTCCCAAACCACATCGATATCCTGGTTCTTTTTCAACAATACGCCCAGGAAGGGGAGATCATCATGGATTTTCTCCACTTTAACTCCGCCCATTTGAAGAGCTTTGACCCAATCCAACAATTCGGAAGTACTTGGTTTCTTCTGAAGCTCATTAATGTCTCTAAGCCAATAAAATGTCTCGATCACCTGGTTCAACAGCTTTTCTTCTACGTCCTTATAATGAACCTTAATGATCTTCCGCATGGTTGCCTTATCAGGAAAAGCGATGTAATGGAAAATGCACCGGCGAAGAAATGCGTCTGGAAGCTCCTTTTCCGCGTTGGAGGTTATGATGACAATAGGCCGGTGTCTGGTCCTAATCGTCTCTTTTGTCTCGTGAATGTAAAACTCCATCCGATCCAGTTCCCAGAGCAAATCGTTGGGAAACTCCAAGTCTGCCTTATCTATCTCATCTATAAGCAGAACGGGCTGCTCTTCTGCTGTAAATGCCTCCCCCAGTTTTCCCAAATGGATGTATTTCTTGATGTCGGACACATCTCCCTCATGGAACTGGCTGTCGTACAGTCGTTGAACCGTGTCGTAAACGTAGAGACCGTCCTTTGCCTTCGTAGTGGATTTTATGCTCCAGGTGATCAACTCTTTTCCCAGGGAATCTGCAATCGCCTCTGCAAGCATGGTCTTTCCTGTCCCCGGTTCTCCTTTTATCAGCAACGGTTTTTCCAATGCGATAGATACATTCACCGCATACATCAGCTCCGGCGCGGCAACGTATTCATCGCTTCCCGTAAAACAATTAAACTTTTGATCCATGTATTTGATTCTCCTTCTCCGCAAATGTTACCGATCTGCCCAAGCATTCAGCGCATGGATGATTCCTCTGGCTGCAGCCACTGCATAAGCTTCTCTGTATTCCTCAGTTAGCATGACCTGAAGATCATTGGAGTTGGAAAGGAAACCACCTTCGATAATGACTGCAGGCATCAGACTCTTGTTCAGTACAGCTAAATGAGGAGCGCTGATAATCCCCCTGTCTCGCAATCCGGTTTCCCGCACCAGTTCCTTTTGAATGAAAGCAGCCACTTCTCCGCTGGTGATGCCGTAGGCTTCAATCCCTACCTTGTCATAGTATAGCACTTCTACGCCATTAGGGGCGGATGTTTCTGCGGAATTATTATGTATGCTGACCAATAAATCGGCATTCATTGCATTTGCCGCTTCCGGCCTGGAATAAAGATTCATGGTAATATCTCTGTCCCGAAGCAGGACTACGTTGGCGCCGGCTTCTTCAAGCATTTTATACACCCGCAAAGCGATATCCAGATTTAAATCCTTTTCCATGATCACTACCTTGCCGTTTATCTTGCCTGTAGCGCCTGAATCACTTCCTCCATGTCCCGCATCGATGGCTACCAGCTTTCCACTTGCTCTCCAGTCCAGCTCAGGGAGGATGCCTGAAATATCTTCGTCTTCATCCTCTGATACATCCTGCCCACGGCCGTCCTGTCCTCCCCGGCTTACATCACCGCCTGCAAAGATAGATTTATCAAAATCTATGAAAACTGTGCTTCTGTCATCTGACAAACTCACCTTGCCTGCCACTTTTTCGTTGAGATCGGCAACGATCCTAACCGTATCCGAATCAAATTGTGAAAAGCGGACAGACTTAAATATCTCATTATCTGCCTCTATGGATCCCACTCCTTCAGGGAACGCAGCATTGAGAATGTCAATTCCGTACCTTTCAGGATCTTCATAGGCAAAGGTTCGTATGTTCTTAACCACATCGTTTCCCCGGGCGACAATTCTATAGCTGCTGTCGGTTTCTTCATATGAAATCGACTGGATCACCGTAGGTCCTTCCTTTTCCGGAGAGGTTATGATCACAGTTCGCGTGTCGGGATCCCAGTCCACGGCGCAGTTCAGGTTTTCAAGCACAAACCGCACGGGTATCAGTGTTCTGCCGTCAATGATCCTGGGAGGTACATCCAAGGGCTTAGTAATTCCGTTCACAAAGGCCGTATTATTGTCAATGGTCACCTGAACACGGTGACTGCCCAGGATAGCTGTTGCCATCTTGGCATCCTGTTCCCAGAAAACCTCAGCCCCCATAGACTCAAGAAGGGCACGGTAAGGCACCAGGGTCCTTCCGTTTTCTATGATGGGCGGCACATCCGTCTCGACAATCCTGCCATCCAACTGCAGTTTAATAGGTTCACCGGCGAAGACCATGACGCTTCCGAGAATAACAATGATAATAGTTATTAGAGCTATTCTGATACTTGTTTTCATTTTGATATCCCTTCTTTAACTCGCATGTCAAAAAATCATTGAAGTCGATTTTTGTCGAATCTATTATAATACATAAATTCGTTGAAAAGTAAGGATCCTGAACAATGTAACAGAAATTTAAATTATGAGGCAGAAACCCTTTTCATAACAGCATCTGAATAATTCCATGCAAAGAAATTAAACTTACTTTTGAAAGGAATATACAGTTGATTTTTTTCTCGTCTTCGTTTATTATAAAAAGGCACGAGCATTTGGGCGGTTAGCTCAGTTGGCTAGAGCACCTGCTCGACAAGCAGGGGGCCGGTGGTTCGAGTCCACTACTGCCCACCATACCAGGTCGGAGTAAACTTTACTCCGACTTTTTTATTGCAGATATAATAAATCCTTTCATTGGCTTCCTTGCATCGTATCGCTGCCTGACTAAACAAAAGAAGATAGCTTTAAGAAAAAATTTTCCTATAAAATTTCCCATAAAGCGAGTGAAAAACCGTGGTTTCGATGAATAAATCGTAAATCATTCTTAATTTCCGCGCAAATTAAAAACCCTCAAGGCATGTGATTTCAACGCTTTGAGGGTTCATTTTTATGGTATACCCGACAGGAGTCGAACCTGCGACCTTCAGAGTCGGAGTCTGACGCTCTATCCAACTGAGCTACGGGTACACATCCTGGGTTTCGTGGAACCCAGCGAAGTAAATAATACAGGAACCGGCGGGATTTGTCAATGTAATTCACGGAGTGCCAGATTAAGTGATCGCCTATGAAACAACCCACCGGAACAATTACTTCGTCACATGCTCCGCAGCCTCTCGATCCGCTCCTCAACGGGCGGATGTGTGGAAAAGAGCCTGGACACCTTCTTTGTAAAAGGCCTGCTGATACACAAGGCGTGAACGGACTGATTACTAAAAGCTGTGGCATGTTGGGACAAGTAACGCCGGTTATGCTTATCGATCTTTTCCAAAGCAGAAGCAAGCCCTAAAGGATAGCCGATAATAGCGGCTCCCGAAGCATCGGCGAGAAATTCTCTTTGCTTTGAAACGGCGCTCTGCATGGCTCTCACGATGAGCGGTCCAAGCACTATGGCAATGATGGATGCTACCATAACCACAAGTGCTATGACGGCATTTCCCCCGCCGCCCCGGGATCTGTTCGAGTTCGATCTTCTCCCTCTCCCTGAGAAGTACATGCCCCTGCCAAAAAAATGTAAAATCATCAGCAGAGTTGCGGCCAGCGCCGCTGCCAGCGAAACGAATTTAATATCCTCATTCTTTAAATGGGCCACTTCATGAGCTATGACTCCTTCGAGCTCCTCACGGTTCAGACCGTTTAACAGCCCTCTCGTTACTGCCACCATGGAGTTGCTCCCGCCGGACCCCGAGGCAAAGGCGTTCATCTCGCCGGTTTCGATGATGTATACTTTAGGCGGCTTTATTTGTGCTCCTGCTGCAATGGCATCCACCAATTCGTAGAGGTACGGGTTATCCTCCCTTTTCACTTCCACTGCGTTGGCGGCTTTGGCCAGGATCTTCCCGCTTCTCCTGTAAGAAACGATAGATATAATCAGAGAAATAGATATTCCGAGACCTGCTCCAATGAGAACCGTGGAAATCAAGTCATAGTAGTCCCCGTAATAGACCGATTGCCCATAAAACAATCCAATCAATGAAAATATTGCAGCGAAGAACAGGATAAATCCAATCACGACTATGATGGAATTTCGTTTGCTATGATTGACTCGTTCATAAACGCTGACATACTTTTGGGCCATGATATTTCCTCCGATCAATCAAACTTAACTTGCACCGCATCTCGCATCTCGCTATCCTCAACTTCGAAGAATTCTTTTGCAACAAAGCCGAAGGGCTTCACAATCAATATGCCCGGAAATGTCTGTATTGCCGTATTATAGCTCATCACCGCATGATTGTAGTTGTTCCTGCTGTATGCGATCCGGTTCTCTGTACCCGCCAAGGATTCCTGAAGCATCAGGAAATTTTGGCTGGCCTTAAGGTCCGGATAGTTTTCTGCAATGGCGAACAAGCGCTTAACCGCCACGTTCATCTCCTGATCGATGGTCTCGATTTCTTTCGGAGAGGTGGCGTTTTGGAAAGAAGTTCTAAGAGCGGCAATCCTTTCAAAGATATCTTTTTCATGCTTCGCATAGGCTTTGACACTCTCAACCAAATTGGGTATCAGGTCATATCGCCTCTGGAGCTGTACGTCAATGTTTGACCAGGCCGATTCTACAGTATTACGTTTTCGCACGAGACTGTTATAGACCAAAATCACGCAAACAATCAGTAATACAATGACAGCAATAAGAGCAACGTGCCAGTTTTCCACTTTATAATCCCCCTTAAAATCTTATAAACTCGGTCTGTCGCCCTAAGGCGAAGTCTCTTATTTTATATGATATCACATTTGAACTGATTCAATCACTTTTTCCGAAGACGCAACGGACTTGTAAAAAGTGACTGGCGCTTTTTACAAGTCCGTTATTGCAAAATACCCTTTTGTAAATAAATTTATTTAAGAGTGAGTGATCCGATTTTCTCCAGGCTGTTGGAATCAAAAGCGTTGATTATGCCGTCCTGGATATAATACAAAGTGTTGCCGATGTATGCCACCCTGCGGCCGTATGGAATATATTTACCATATACCTCCGGCTGTTCATATTTCAAAATCCCCTCTTGAACAATCTCATTGTCCCTATAACTGATTACTAAGGCTCCCTGTTGGGAGTTGCTCCAATCCTTGCTCTTAGCGATATAGGCATCAAACGCGATCCGTTGGGAGGCTTCATCCACCATGACCGCTTTATGGTTGTAAAGGGCCTCGCTGTAGCTGCCCGATTCTCCTATCACGAGATTGGTGATTTCTCTCGGTTTACCCATATCGGAAACATCGAAGAGGGATATTTTAAGTCCTCCTTGCCGGAATCCGACGGGTGTTTCATTGCCCTCTGCATCTCTTTCAATGAGTTCACGAGTCTCCATGCCGATACCCAGGATGAGACCGTCTCCGATTGGATGTAAATAATTGCTGAAGCCCGGCATCTTCAATTCCCCGGTTACCTTTGGCGCTCTTGGATCCGACAGGTCAAAGACGAAAAGCGGGTCCATGGTGCGGAAGGTCACTATATAACCCTTATCGCCCATGAAGCGAACCGAATAAATCGTTTCACCTTTCGCCAGGCCGGTTACGGAACCGATTACATTGAGCGAACCGTCCAGTACGAAGAGATTATTGCCTTCCTCCCAAACGGTGGTGGCAACTCTCAAATTGCCTTCATATTCATCCATGGAGAACTGGTTGAGCAAATGCCCTTTTACTCTGCCGGAACCGGCATAGCCGATATTCATGCCGTCAATCCGGAATTTGATAATAAAGGTAGTTCCGTCGTATCCGCCGGAGGCCAGATAAAGCGCCGATTGGCTCATATAGACGGTGGAACCGTAGGCTGTAATGGCTTCCACTTCCGTTTTACTGTTATCCCTGATGTTGATGGCAGATAGGACCACATAACCGGGGTTGACAGGCTCGGGCATAACCATGATATCTTTCAAATCCATCGGCAGGGCTACCTCACCCTTTACCGTGTCCCGCATCAAAGGCACCACAATGCCGCCATACCAACCGGTATTGGTGATGAGATACAGGTGATCGCCTGTTTTTCTACTGGATTGATAATGGCCTTCCATCTCGTGGCTCTTCAGCAACACTGGATCGGCAGGATCCGAAACATCGTAGATGTCCGCAAAAGCGAATGTCTTTGAAAATCCCGGATAAATCCTGGCAATATCCGGCTCGATAGCAATGGATTCTCCGGCCTCACCCGTACTTCCGGTCTCTCCTCCGCCTTCTACAGGAGCATCCGGCTCAATGCCCGCTGGCAGGTCGACCACGGAACTGCCGGAAGGTTGTGTCACCGATTCTGCGGGGCCATCCATCATGGGATAGTAAGGCTTTTTATCATATTCCGTGCGATTGCCCAATAAAACCAGCCTGCCTTCGTCCAGATAGATTTCCTGCACGTACTTTTCGTCCGGCAGCTTTATTATGGAGACCTCGGAAAGCTTTGGACCGTTAGCTTTTATGATGCGCACCGCGTTGCTTCCTGCATAATAAAGATATTTTCCGTCGGTTTTCACAATATCGGCCTCATCGATGCCTTTAACCTGGACATTCGTCGAAGAGTAATCCGAAGAACCGGCGCCTTTTGTCGGCTCTCCGCTTTCACCCGGCGCAGCCGCAGGAGCTTCTGCCGAATTCTGATCTGATCCGTCACGGGCAATGTCTATACCCATTTCCGGTACTGCCGCGCCGCTTCTTTCCACGTTCCCATATACCGGCCTATATTGAAGTATGCGGCTCAGTTGACTTTCTGACTCCGCTTTCGTAGCCGCCCCTATTTTCGATTTGACCGTATTTACCAGACCGTCTTTCCCCTCTAACGAAATCTCCTCATCAGAGATGACGATAACTCCATCCTTATAATCCACGTGCTTCTTAAGCAGATCTTCCGCAATTAAGCGTATGGGAACCATGGTGCGATCGTTGCTCAGCAAAGCTTCAGTATCCATATCCACGGTTGTGGATCTATTGCTCTCAACGGATTGGTATCTGGCTTTGCCGATAGGGAATACAAATTGTTTTCCGCCGTAGGAGACAATGGCTTCATGTTTGCTCGGATCGTAAGAGACAGTAGCTCCAAAATGCTCCGCTACCGCACGGAGCGGCACCAACGTACGCTGCTTGTAAACCATGGCTGCCACCTCAAAATTCCCGGGATCGAGGAATTTTGTCTCATGGCCGGAAAGGATCAACGGACTCCCTACATGCATGAAAATCGCTTTTTCTTTATACTCGCTTAAATCTGCAGCCGGGTACTGTTGGTTCGCCCGGACAGTTTCCGCACATCCTCCGGCAAACATGCTGAAAATCAACAGAAATACCAACAATAAAGTCAACTTTCCGGATCCCATGGCTTTCATACTCTTACCCTCCTCTGTTTAGACGACTCGCCATGCCTTGTGGCCTTGCTTGTACTCGCCGAAGCGCAACCGCTTTGATAAATATGTCAGGCATCAACCTTTAATCGTTACTCCTTAAGACGTAACTTTGGGCAATTAGTTCCATTATGCTTTTAAAATATTGGTAATAAATTGTTGTAAAATTAATAAAAAGGGAATATATAGAAATAGTTTAATATGATAAATCGAGTCTGAACGCCTTATAATAGTAAAGGCCGGCAAAGAGGGATAAGATGACACAGCGTAACTTGAAAAAAACCGTAACTTTTGTGCAAGCCATCGCCATCGTCGTCGGAATGATTATCGGTTCCGGTATTTTTTTGAAGCCAAGCATAGTCTTTCACAATGCCGGATCCCCTATGCTGGGGTTGCTGGCCTGGATAATCGGAGGCATCA
>DGEG01000171.1:14210-19541 GCA_002385825.1 Firmicutes bacterium UBA3932
GCTTTGATCCTGGAAAGCGCTTTGGCGGTAATCTATATTTTTTCAGGCACCTTCAATACCCTTACGGATCTCCTGGTATTCGTGCTGTGGATCTTTTTCGTGTCAGGCGTTTTCGGGGTTTTTATACTGAGGAGAAAAAGACCCCTGACAACAAATCGTTACAGGGTTCCTCTCTATCCGATTACGCCGGTCATGGGCATACTGGGCGGAGTTTATATTTTGATCAGCACTATCGTAAGCGATCCCGTCAATTCAACCGTGGGCATTATAATCACACTGGCAGGATTGCCTGTATATTACTTCACCAAGAACAGATAAAATTGAAGGATGAGCGTCATTCTCCCTTATCCACCAGATCACTGAACCCCGCACCTAACCCCCAGACCGTCTCTACGCGGATGACCGTTACAAAAGCATTTCTATCAACTTTTGCAACAAATTGCTTTATCAGCATGCTTTCCCTGGGTGAGCAGAGGGTGATGATCTTCTGCCGGGGCTGCTGCGTGTATTGACCTATTATGTTAACATTGGAAACGCCCCTCTTAACCTCGTGAAGAATGTAATCGGCCACTTCCTTGTGTTTGTCTGTAATGATCTCCAGTTGAACGACCCTGGATTCAAAACCGTACATGACGTAATCCACTACTCTGGAGAAAATAATCTGTGTCACCAAGGCATACAGTGCAATGTTTCTGCCGAAGAAAACCCCCGAAGCTATTATAATGACGGCGTCAATGACCAGTAGGATTTTTGAAATTCCCACCTGGGGAAGCAGCTTTTTCTTGATGATCTTTGCTATGGTATCCGTTCCGCCAAAGGAATAACCCCGGGTAAAGATAAGTCCTGTGCTGGCACCTGCGAAGACGCCGCAGTAAATCGCAGCCAGGATCACGTCCTTCTTTTCTAACAAGGTAATGTCAAGCTGCTCAAAAAGAAAAAGAAAACCGGGATACAATATGGTCAAAAGCAAGATTTTTCTCGCTTCTCCGATGCCTAAAAGGATACTGCAGATCACCAGTATCAGAAAGGCACAGCCGTAATACAAAATAGAAAAGTTGATGCCGGTGGTCTCCTGTAGAATTCGGCATAAGCCCGTAATTCCCCCGCTGGAAAGTCCGTTAGGTATCATTATGCATATGCTGGAGAATGCACCCAAAGCACAACCCACAATGATAAAGATCCAATCTATACCCCATTCCTTTAATTTATCCTTGGTTATTATGTTCTTCCGCATTTTCACATCAGTCCTTTTTTATAATCCTATGAATTATGATTTGAACAGATACATGTAAAAATGTCTGTCAATTGTCCAACACCAAATGAAAAGATACTATTTTGTTATTGAAAAGTCATGATTGTTGGTCTGACTCAAAAAACAACTAAAAATTGGCGAAAACTTATATTATAGTTGATATTTTCCATATATAATGTGATAAATTACTCTTTATAATTGGATAATCAACTAATTCACATGTAATTCGGTTTTTTTAGTTGATATTTTCATTGAAAAATCAACTAAAATTCTCAATGTTAATGTTTTTTAGTTGATTTGCTCCTGTTTTTTCATTAGTTGCCGGCATTCCAAGGCAAAAAATCAACTAAATTTTAGGCCTTTTTCGTGATTTTAGTTGATTCAGCCAGTATGGCCGCCATTGGTCCGGTGTCTTTTACAAGTCTGCCGTAAGCAGGGCGCTGTTGCCGAAAATATCCATGACCTTGATGCAGACGGGGCCGAAATCCGACCCTATAGTCTCATAAATTGTTTCAATACCTTCATTGCTTTTGCACATGTAGGCATCGGGTTTATTAATTCCGTTTTCGTAACGGCAGTCAACGCTCCAGTATGCGACAAATTGCAAGGGATCTTCCTCAAGAATCCTTTCGACTACGGGCAGATACTTATCTTCCACTGGCAACTGTTTTAAGGAATAAGGTCGATAGCCGGTAAGCTCCACTCTTAAAAGCAACTTATCTGAAGCGAGAGCCGGCTGTAGGGAAATATCCGCTTCTATTGTTCCTTTCTCCTCATCATCCGATTCGCTGCCCTTTTCGTCATATACGCAATAGGAAGCGCCTGCCGTAATCAAGCGCTTATGTGAACTGATTGTGGCCAGCCTGCCGATGTCACACGAAATCCATTTCCTCCCCATCCTTTCGGCAACGGCTGCCATTGTGCCGGACCCTCCGAAGAAATCGGCACACAGATCTCCTTCCCTGGTGCAGCTTTCCAGTATGCGTTCCATCAATGTTTCGGGCTTCTGCGTTACATATCCGGTACGTTCTGCGGAAGTTCTTCCTACCATGTCCAACTGCCATACATCTTTTCGATTGACCATGGTGTACCAGCCCAATTCGTCTCGGTATTCTTTAACGCCTTTGAAACGGTAAGGCTTGTATTCCCGGTTATATGACTTTTCCTTCCGGGGCTCAAAGTAATATTTCTCGGTTTTCCCGTAAAACAGCAGTGTATCGTGCTTCCTTGCAAAGCGCCTTTTGCTCGCCCCTCCCGATTTATAATGCCATATAACTTCGTTGACGAAGTTCTTTTCTCCGAATATTTCATCCATTAATACTTTTACATAATGAACGGCGTGCCAGTCCAAATGCACCCAAATGCAACCTTCATCCGAAAGAAGCTCCCGAATGATCATCATTCGAAGGGCAAGCATCCTCAGGTATTCTTCCATTCCCTCCTCCCAGGTATCTTTATAAGCTTTCTGCTTCATGATGGGAATGTTCTTTACCTTGTCGGAACGCAGCTTGATTTCTGCCCCGTAATGGGTTTTCGAAAAAAAAGGAGGATCGATGTAAATCAAGTTAATCTTGCCTAAAAGATCCTTTTCATCGATCAGAAATTTCATGAAATGCAGGTTGTCGCCTCTTGCCAACATGTTTTCGGAAAACCCGTCTTTCATTTTTCCTTTTCCCGCATATTCTTTTAAGACGTACCTTCCGGCGCCGGATGCGGCCATGATTTCCTCAAAAGCTTTCCTGCTTTCATCCATAATCTGAGGAAGCTTCATAATCAGACTCATGTTCATTCCTTCCTTTTCCGCCATAGACATGGGCTGTTATCTCAGTACATCGATGAGATCCTTTCTGCCAATCCTTTCAAGGGCTTCTTTTACAAGAGGCCTGTTTTCCTTTTTATGAAAATGCAGCAATGCCCGCTGCAATCTCTTTTCCTTAATATCTTTGGCTACGTATATTTTTTCCCCCGTCAATGGGTCCATTTCCGTATAGTACATGCAGGTGGCTAAAGTTCCCGGTGTGGGATAGAAATCCTGCACCTGGTCCGGGACGAATCCGTTCTTTTTAAGATAAAGCGCTAACTCCACCCCATCTTCCAGCGTAGCCCCCGGATGGGAAGAAATTAAATAGGGAATCAGGTATTGTTTATTCCCGATTCTTTCGTTTATCTCCCTGTACCTCTTGCTAAACGTCTCGAAGACTTCTTTCGGCGGTTTTCTCATCCTTGCCAGAACCCGGGGCGATATATGTTCCGGAGCCACTTTAAGGGTGCCGCTTACATGATGCTTGCAGATCTCTTCGAGAAATTCACCGCTTTCGTCTGCCATCACGTAATCATAGCGGATACCGGAACGGATAAACACCTTCTTCACCCCCGGTAGGCCCCTCACGCTTCGCAAAATATCGAGATATTCTTTGTGGTCCACCACAAGTTGCCTGCAGGGTTTCGGATAAAGGCAGTCCTTTTCCTTGCATACGCCGTATTTGAGCTGCTTTTCACAGGCAGGACTCCGAAAGTTTGCAGTGGGGCCTCCGATATCGTGAATATACCCTTTAAAATCCGGCATCCTGGTCAGAGCCTTCGCCTCCCTGAGGACGGACTCTTTGCTCCGCCCTCTCACTTCCCGTCCCTGATGATAAGTCAGAGCGCAAAAAGCGCAGCCTCCGAAGCACCCTCGATTTGCCGTAATGCTGAACTTGACTTCCTCGATGGCGGGAACTCCTCCCTCCGCTTCATACATGGGATGCCAGTTCCTTTCATAAGGAAGCTCATATATATCGTCCAGGTCCAGGCTTTCAAGGGGCGGCATGGGGGGATTTGTCACCACCACATTGTTGTTGCCGTAGGGCTCTACCAGGATTTTTCCGTTGATCGGATCGTTATTCCTATATTGAATTCTAAAACTATCGGCGTAGGCTTTTTTCGAACGGGACACTTCCTCGGAGGAAGGCAGAAGAACAGGCGCCTGCCCCGGAAATTCCACATCGAGCTGATCCGTCGAAAGGGTCTTGCGATAAACGGTTCCGGGAATCCAACTGATATGTTTTGCATCGATGCCGCCGTCCAAGGCTTCGGCTATCTCAACAACAGCCCTTTCTCCCATCCCATAAACCAAAAGATCCGCTTTGGAGTCCAGGAGAATAGATCTGCGAATTCTATCTTCCCAATAATCGTAATGGGAATGCCTTCGCAGACTCGCTTCCAGACCTCCCAGGATAATGGGCACGTCCTTATATGCTTCCCTTGCCCGTTGGCTATAGACTATGACAGCTCTGTCGGGCCGGCGGCCCGTCTTTCCTCCCGGCGAATAAGCATCCGTGCGTCTCCTGCGCTTGAACACCGAATAGTGATTCACCATGGAATCCACGTTGCCGGAAGTTATTAGAAAGCCCAGCCTGGGTTTTCCGAAACGGCGAAAATCCTCAGGATTACGCCACCCGGGCTGAGGCAGAATGGCTACTTTATATCCTCTTCTTTCCAAAACTCGACTGATAATCGCGTGCCCGAAAGATGGATGATCCACGTAAGCATCTCCGGTTACGAGGACAAAATCCGGCCGCTCCCAGCCCAGGGTTTCCATATCTTCTCTAGTAACCGGTAAAAATGCCAAGGATGTATCTCTCCCTTCCTGCGAAGGACCTTTGCCAAATCATAGAGCTGACAGATAAAGAGGTCCTTTCACATATGTGGGTTCTTCTCACACATTATCTGCTGCCCTTATCATAAGGTACCGCAACCGCTCTGGGCGCCTGCGAAGATTTGGAACTGAAGGCCAGCACTATTAAGGTTGCGATGAACGGTATCATCTTATACACATCGCTTGGAATCTGTGACGTAGACAGAAACGGGATGACGGAGTAGGCTGAAGCGATGGTCTTCATCAGTCCGAAAAAGAATGCCGCAAACAGAACACGAATCGGCTTCCATTGCCCGAAGATCATAACCGCAAGAGCAAGGAATCCATAGCCGGACACAGTGGCGTTGAACTGGGTGGATGTGGGAACGACGAACACCAGACCCCCCAGTCCGGCCAAGCCTCCCGATATTATGACACCCGCATAGCGCATCTTATATACATT
>DGEG01000026.1:0-717 GCA_002385825.1 Firmicutes bacterium UBA3932
TTAAATCCGGGAGACCATGTGATTACCACATCCATGGAACACAATTCTGTACTTAGACCTTTAAAAGCGCTGGAATGGCACGGGATTCAGACCTGCATTATAAAGTGCGATGAATGTGGCAGACTGAATCCGACAGAGGTGGAACATGCCATTACTCCATCCACCAGACTCATCATATGTACCCACGTGTCCAATGTGACAGGAACAAAAATCCCAATTGCCCAGATCGGAAAGATTGCTAATAAAAGGGGAATTTTATTCATGGTAGATGCAGCGCAAAGCGCGGGAACCATTGATATAAATATTGAAAAGCTGGGAATTGATTTGCTTGCGGCGCCAGGACATAAAGGGCTGCTGGGCCCTCAGGGAACCGGTATTCTATATATAAAAGAAGGCATTCCTTTCAGACACTTTAAAGAAGGAGGCACGGGAACGGATTCGAAAAACCGGAAGCAGCCTGTGGAATTTCCGGAAGGGTATGAATCCGGAACATTGAACTCCCCAGGCATTATCGGTCTTGGAGCGTCGGTAAAATGGATTAAAAGAATAGGCATAAAAGAGATACATGAACACGAGATGGAACTGCTGGCACAATTATATGAAGATCTGAGCAATATGAGGAACATAGAGATCTACGGCCCGAAAGACATGAATGAGAGAAGTGGTATAATAACCATAAATATCGAGCACATGGACTGCGAGGAAGCAGCAGCCAGC
>DGEG01000026.1:998-5818 GCA_002385825.1 Firmicutes bacterium UBA3932
CATCGCACCATAGGCACATGGAACACAGGCGCAATAAGAATAAGCGTGGGGCCGTTTAACACCCGAAACGAGATAAGACGTGCCATAGATGCTATTTACAAACTAGCAAAAAAATCGTATCATAAAGACATTAAGGAGTATTGACATGCCTATTTCGAAACACAAAAATTTGATGTATCAGATAATAGAAAATATGACAGGCATGGCTCGCGTCATGGACAGCGATAACAACATCATCTACATGAATAAAAGCATGATAGATGAGTTCGGAGACTGCATAGGAAAAAAATGCTACACAATGCTGTGTCATGATGATAAATGCCAGTTGTGCATAGGCGAAAAATCCATAGAGACCAGCGATGCACAAATTAAAGAGCTGCGGATGCACGGAAAGGTCTACCGGATCATGGCTTCCCCCGCCACAGAAACTGGAAAGGGAAAATATTCCATAGAAATTTTCCAGGACATTACAGAACAGAAACGGCTGGAAGAACAGAACCGGAAGCATTATGAAAAATTGAAGGGCGACATAGAGTTTGCAAAGCAGATTCAAAGAAAAGCTTTGCCTGAAGACAGAGTTTATTGGAATGCGGTACGGACTTATTCCGCCTACTTGCCCAGCGAGGACTTAAGCGGCGATCTCTTTGATATCGTCAAGGTGGACGATGACAATTGCCTGTTTTACATAGCCGATGTATCGGGTCACGGTGTTCGTTCGGCTCTTTTGACTATTTTTTTGCGCCAGGTGATTCGCGGCATGAAAGCGGCAGCGGCAGATCATGTGGCCGTATTAAATGAGCTGATCAAAGGCTTTCGTGACCTGAATCTGGACAAAGAGCAGTTCTTATCCCTTCTCTATGGAATATATAATAAGAAAACCAGAGGCCTGTCCCTGATTAATGCGGGCCATAACTGCATGCCTATTATTTTGGAAAACAAAAATTCGGACAACCCTAAAATTACTGAAATAGAAATAAAAGGAATGCCCATCTGCAGCCTTCTCTCAGAGCCAAATCATGAGATTAAGACGCTGCAAATGGAAAAGGGCGACAAAATTCTGCTCTATACGGATGGTGTAACGGAAGCATTCAGCCGGGAGAAGAACATCGAATTCGGCAAAGCGGGACTTGAGGGCGTCATCCGTCAACTGGGCGTACAAGACGGGAAGAGATTAGCGGAAGGCATTATAGAAGAAGCGAAGAAACATGCAGGTAAGTCCCTTACGGATGACATGGCGGTTCTGATTCTGGAGCTGCTGTAGGAGGCATGCTCTCTCTTATAGAGTCTATCCCTTTATTTGCCAGGGCATCGGCACGGTTGTTTTTTTCCGTGATGGATATAAAATCGTCCATTGTAAAATGGGGGCCGTTCCATTTTATGAATTTTTTATACAGAGCCTCCTTGTCGATGCGGTCACTGTTCAGGTTCACATGACCCTTAACCCGGTAGAAGGAAATCTGATGTTGAGAAATCAAGTGAAGGAGCTCTTCCCAGAGATCCCGGTTCTCAACGTCTTTCTTCTTTGAATTCTTCCAACCGTTTTTCTGCCAGTTTTCGTACCATTTTTCACGAAAACAATTGACAAGGTAAGAGCTGTCGGAAAAAACAGAGATGTTATAACCAGGTTTCTTAATGGCTTTCAGGGCATTTAGCAGGGCAAGCATCTCCATGCGGTTGTTGGTGGTGTTGATTTCGCCGCCGAAGATTTCCTTCTGATGTTCACCGTATTCCAAAATGGCGCCCCAACCGCCTATATTCAAATCGCTTTGGTTTCCGGAACAGGCTCCGTCCGTGTAAATGTAAATGGTTTTCATAGTGGCCTCCTGAGGACATTATGCTTTATGGGCTATCAAATGTAAAGCGATCTTAAATCCTGCGTAACACGATTGTAATATTGGTAGCTTATACTGAACTTGCGTGCAAGAGCACGTAATATTAAAATTTGGGAAAAAATGCAATCTTCATTGCCTTGGTGCTATCGGGGACACTTGGGATCCACCGGGCATGGGAAATAGATTTACAGGAGAAAGGAGGAGAACTGCATGAAGAAGACAGCAATGGCGTTGATACTTGTGATCGTAATGCTGTGCAGCACAGCATTTGCGGCCGCTTCTGACCCTGATGTGGCGATTGTAAGTCCGAAAGAAACCGTAAGCGGCAACAATCTCCTCGTTTCCGTCAAGTTGACAGCGCCGAAGACTATTAAGGTCTATGTCTATGAAGAAAAAGAGAAAGTTGGCGATACATTAGTTTCCATTGACCCCTCCAAGATTTCCGAAGGAAACCTTTCATCGAAATCCCTCGTCAGCGTATCCGTCATCATGCCGGAAACCTTTGAAGGCACCGGAAATCTGCAGTTCTATAACAAGCAGATCGATGATGTTACGCCGGGACTTTATCGTATCAAGGTAGAAGTCTTGGATAAGGACAATACAGTAACAGCCACAACTACAACGCGTACCGTGGTGATGCCAAAAGACAGCCAGGCCGATGCGGGGAACAAAATTTTCCAGTCGCAGCAATCAGGGGTTCTTCAATGGGTACAAAACCTGATTAAGAGCATCTTCAGGAATTAAGGCGGCGGATTGCCATGGGTAAGCCGAAACAACATATAGAAGTTTTTAAAACCATTCTGTTAGTAGTATTGTTCCTGACCACAATACTACTTTTGTATTTTTTTTGGAGTAACCCTGTAACCGGCGGCTTCCGTCTGGCCGATATAATCGGCGAGGAGCCGGAGGAAATCCCCACCTATGAAGAAGTGATTCAACCTGGAAAGATCATCGTTCATTTCGAGGGCGGCGGGTACACGGTCCTTGAAAACGGTGATTTCGATGCCTGGGATAAGTGTCTGCAGCTGCTCCGAGGCTTGAACCGCCAGAAAGTACAAGCTGTTGAAGAGATTACAAATGCCCAATTTGATCAAATTATGGATTTTCAATCCATTCTTTATCAATTTCATTACGATCTGCCTATGGATAATTTCATAAAATTATACGGCATACCGGAAATAGCTGGATTAGATCAGATCGGCGACTTTTCAATTATTGGTTTTTCGTCGGGAAGCCCGGAAAGCTTGTTTCTCCACAGCAACAGCAAGAATAAATATTACAGGATGGTTTACGGGTCGTCCCATACTTCCATGGAAGAATTGCTTTCTACCATAGAAGCTTCAACAAATATTAATTATCATCGCATCGGTACTTTGGTAGGTACGGAGAATAAAACCCTGGTTCCTCTTTCGCTGAACGTTCAACTTGAGGAAATACCTTATTTCCCGGAGTTTGCAGATTTGCACACGCCGGAGGTAAAGGATTTTGCCAAGACCTTCTTTGGTGAAAGCTTCGATTTTGTGAGAAAGATAGAAGAGAGCAAGGGTTCGCATATTTACATGTACGGTTACGGTGATAAAGTTCTCACCATCAGCGCCGGCGGAAAGGCGGAATACAAGAACAAGGAGACGCCTCAAGGCGGCCAGCAGAACTATTTCGAGGCTTTGGATACGGCGATTCAGTTCGTTGCAGCCCACGGGGGCTGGCAGACGAGCGAAGGAATGGAAATGAAGCCCTTCGTCCGGCATGTGCAGTCGATTGAGGATAACAAGAGAAAGGGTTATCGCATAGTATTCGGCATGGCGCTTTCCGATGAAGAACTATATTTGGAGGGAAGCAGTTCCATTGTCGTTGACGTTATACACGGGCAGGTAACCCAGTATTTGCGCGACATGGTGCAGGTGGAGCGAGAGGATTATACAGAAAGCACCAGCGGGCCCGAACAGCAGACTTTTTCTACCATAAACATGATAGCCCAAAACTATCAATATATAGCGTCGATTTTAAGAGAAGAGGGTCACGATTTCGGCGACCTTCAAGGGGACGAGCTTTTCAATGCAGTTGCCGATTTAATTTACTCGGTTGATACGGGCTATATGAAGCCTGAATATGAGGGGCAAGAAAGCAACACGCTTATACCCGCATGGGTTGTTAAAGCCAATTCGGTCATGATTTACTTTGATTTATATACCGCTGAGCCAATTGGATATACGAATATGTCGAAACTCTGAGGTGGAAGATGGACTGGACGAAAGCGAAGACAATTTTAATCATAGCGCTGTTGATTACAAATATATTTCTCCTTGTAACTTACACTTTGTCCAACTCAGACAATGAGACTTCGGAAGAGGAGCTCCTCAGGGAGACCATCGCTCTGCTCGAAGAAAAGAACATATATGTGAAGGGAGAGCTTCCCAGCGTGTATCAGAAGATGCCCGTGCTGATGGTGCAATATGACCGCCTGGATCCGGATTTTCTGCACCAGAAATTAGCTGAGCAGATACCAATGGAAAGGGAAAGTAGATCCCGAAAAGAGATTGTAAAAAGGGTGGAAGCTTTCCTGAAAGATTGCGGTATATGGAGTCCCAATGTAATACTGGACAAAGTAGAGCAACAGGACAACAAGACCTACGTTCATTATAAAAATGAATACGAAGGTTATCTCGTGGAGGACAGCTATATAATCTGCACCGTGGAAAACGGCGTAATTACGGAAGTGGACCGGTTTTGGCTTAAGCCAAAGGGGTTCGGGCAGGCAAAAAAGGCTACAATTTCCGCTTCTGCCGCCCTCCTTAGTCTCATGCGAGAAAAGGACCAGCGGGAAGCTATCCTGGTAGAGGATATGGAATTGGTTTATTGGCTGAATCCTTCGGATTACGAGGGAGAAACGGCTATTTCCGATACGGCGCTGCCGGCGTGGAAAATCACATATAACGACGGGCAGGTAAAGCACATCCCAGCCTATAAGGATTAACAAAAAATCAAAAG
>DGEG01000092.1 GCA_002385825.1 Firmicutes bacterium UBA3932
AGATGTGTATAAGAGACAGGTGATATATTCAGTCGTAAGAGATGACATAATGGAAAAATCCTTGTGAAATTGCGAATATTTCAGGGGAAGTGAAGACATGAACAAAATAAAAGACTTTATTTACGATAAAAACGACCTTCTGATCGCACTGCTAATTCTGGTAATTGCAAGCCTTGTGATCATATCCCGCATTGAAATAATTATGGCCTATCCATCGACTCTTATAGCTGAATCAGAATCCGGCGAAGAAGAAGTCGTAGCTCAAGTACCTTATGTCCCTCCTGAAAGCCCAGGCGAGGATGAAGACCAATCATCAGGGGAGGAAGAACAGAGCGATGCTGCGGATGACCAGGAAGATCCCCCGCAACCGCCTCCTGAAAACTCCCAAGACACGGGCAATACGGACACGGAAACCAGCGACCCGCCGATGAGCCAACCTTCCACAAGCTATGTATCCATCCACATTGAATACGGAGCCACCGGCAGCGAGATCGCCCAGCTTCTCATAAACGCAGGGCTCATTCCGGACAGACAGACTTTCTATAATGCAGTGGAAGCAGCAGGTGCAGATACCAAGCTGCAGGCAGGAAACTTCCGAATTCCTTCAAATGCCACTCCGGACGAAATCATCCGAATAATCACCAACACCAATTGATCAAAGGGATATACGGCCACGGAATCATGCTAACCGTGGCCTTCTTTTTTATTCTTCCAGCAATATGAGTATTCTGTCCAGTCGTTTCTGTTGTTCTTCGTCCATCACAGCCCGCAATGATTTTATCGTCGCAATCTGCTTTTGATACTGTTTTGGATTGGCTTTCATTACCTTCTTCAGCCTCCTTATTTCAGCTAAGATGGCTTCATCATTTTTATCCTTGTAATCATCGGCCATATCTATTGCTGTTTTTACTGCCGTCTGTCCACTCTCTTCCAATCCAAGCTTTGCCGCCAGGTCAGAAAGCATCTGTTGATTTAAATTCATCACATAACCGTCCTTTCCGACATATTATAGTCTATGCCATGGTTTTTATAGTCTATATTATGGTTTTGGGAGGCTACATATGAATCCCGGGTTGATCCTTCTTTTAATTCTGCTTCTTGGGCCCGCCGGAGGAAAACAAAAACTTTCGCCCCCGCATATCCGGCTGCCTAAGATTCCAAAAGGACCTGGCTATATCGATACTTTCAAAATGGAGCTGATGCTGGATCGCCTCCGAGCCATGACCAATGCCATCGATAAAATCAACCATTTGAACCAGGCTCAAAGAGTTCCCGAACCAAAGGGCAAGTTTTCCACCATTGACAAGTTGCAGGATTCTCTCGAAGCGGTGAAAGGGTTTCTTGCTGACGAAAAGTCAGGCCGCCAGGTGGACACTCTTTCAAATACCCTTTCCGGCGTCAAAAAACTTGGCAATCTTGACGATCTCATGGCTACTCTGGGCCCTTTGTTGTCCATGATGAAAGATCCGGAGCACAAATAAAAAGGCAGAAAAGCTAATGCATACCCTATAAAAATAATATATAATGAAATCAATTATAAACGGTTATCAGCGATATAGAAAAAGAATGCGAGGTGTATGCAATGGCTTTGATCACTTCCAAAGAAATGTTTCAAAAGGCCCTGAAGAGCGATTACGCCGTAGGAGCCTTTAATGTCAACAACATGGAGATAATCCAGGGAATAGTGGATGCCGCAAAAGAAGAGAATGCTCCGTTGATTCTACAAGTTTCCGCCGGTGCAAGAAAATATGCGAAACCCGCTTATTTGGTCAAACTGGTGGAAGCTGCGATGATTGACACGGGACTGGATATCTGCCTCCACCTGGACCACGGAGAAGACTTCGAAATCTGCAAAAAATGTGTAGATGACGGTTTTACTTCCGTTATGATCGACGGTTCCAAATATCCCTTTAAAGAAAACGTGGCCTTGACAAAGCAAGTGGTAGAATATGCCCACGCAAAAGGCGTAGTGGTAGAAGCGGAACTTGGCAGGCTGTCCGGTATCGAGGACAATATCAATGTTGATGAGCGCCAGGCCACTTTTACGGATCCTGAAGAAGCTGCAGAGTTTGTGGAGAGAACGGGGGTGGATTCCCTCGCCATCGCTATTGGGACAAGCCATGGCGCCTATAAATTTAAAGGCGACCCCTATCTGGATTTCGAACGCCTTAAGAAAATTCACGAGTTGATACCGGATACTCCTTTGGTACTCCACGGAGCATCCACGGTCCTGCCGGAATTCGTGGATCTCTGCAACAAATACGGGGGGAAAATCCCCGGGGCAAAAGGCGTTCCCGAAGATATGATCCGCGAAGCCGCAAAATACGGTATCTGCAAGGTTAATATCGATACGGATCTGAGACTTGCCATGACGGCTGAAATACGCCGCTATCTTGCCGAGCATCCGGAAGATTTCGACCCAAGAAAATACCTGGGACCTGCCAGAAACGCAATAAAGGCCATGGTACAGCATAAAATCAGAAACGTACTTGGATCAAGCAACAAGCGGTAAATCCAAAAAATCAAAAGGACTGTCCCTTTTGATTTTTTGAAGGTTCAATGTCAATTGTTGGGG
>DGEG01000021.1:0-5530 GCA_002385825.1 Firmicutes bacterium UBA3932
TCTACCTTGGCCTCGCCGTCCCAACTGCCGTACATGGTCTTTTTCGGGTTGTAGAACCAGCTGGGAACCTGGTTCCCGAAGACCAGATTGAATTTATCTCCCGGTTGGAGCAGTCTTCCTTCCTGAAGCTCGTAGCCGAACTTCTGCATCACTTCCGGTCGTATTCCGACGACGCTCACTTGGGTGACATACTTTCCGATGGCTACGGTCATGAACTCCTCCAGCCTGGGGGTGGCCGCGTCCACGCCTTCGATCCTTTCGAATGCGGCTATGGCTTTGTCGTCCAGTTGGGCGGGCTGACCGTCTCCCGCACCCGTGCCGTAACCGTACATTCCGCCGCCGTACACGTTTACAAGGTGCAGATCACCGTAGCTGGCGATCTGTTCCTCGAAATTGGCCGACATGCCGAAGCCAATGGAGAGCATGACGATGATGGCGCAGGTGCCCACCACAACGCCGATTATAGCGAGGATCGTTCTTGTTTTTCGCCGCAAGAGGTTTTTTACCCCGAGTAGCAGCAGGTCTTTACTATTCATTAATCTCCATCTCCTCGTTTATCTTCTTTTTCCGGTGACGGCGGATAAAGAAGATGGCCGCTGCTATAACTACTGCCGCGCCGATGCCGATGGGCAGCCAGGGAATGCCGCCGCCTTCCGAAGGCATTTCTTCCGGCGGCCAGGGCTCTTCATTCCAGACGGGCATATCCATGATCTGGAATTGGAATTCCTTTTCGTAAACCTGCTGGTGGCCGGAGGCGTCTTCGTAAGTGAAGATGATCTTGCCTGACATTGTGCCGGTTTCTCTGGGGATGAAGGAAAAATCATAGGAATCGGTGGTGCCCGGCTCCATGTTGCCTGCGTAGTAGCTGTTGGATTCCATGGTGTCGAAGTCGCCCTCTGCGTTGATGCGCAGGTTATGCAGCTTGGTTCTGCCCATGTTGTAGAAGTCTACGGATACGCCGTTGGGCATGCCAACATAGAGTTCCGGCGGGGCGATGATGTCATCCACAATCAACCTGGTGTCCTGCATGACCGGTATGGAAATCACGTCCGTTGCTGTGAAGGCGTTGCCCTCAGTGTCTTCGTAGGACATGGAAACGTTTATGGAAGTCGTTTTCTGCTCCGCGTCGGGCTTGACGCTGAGGTACATGCTCTGGTTTACGGTTCCGTTTTTGTCGATCCGGTTAATGAAGAAGGAATTGCTGGAGCGGACGGGAATAAAGGTTCCGTCAGGGGAGTCCAGCGTGACTTTTATGTTGCGCAGGGTGTGGGCGGAACTGGTGTTTTGAAGCCCCAGGTCCAGGCGGAATTCGTCGCCTGCCTGCACGAAGGAACCGCCGTAGCTGTAATTGCTCACCATGAGCAGGGGAGTTTTAATGGAGTCGGTGCCCATGTTTTTAACGTAGACACCCGTGTATTGTTGTACGCCCTCGCCGCTGCCGGAAGTGGATTCAACGGCCAGCTTGATGATGTAATTGGTTTCCGGCGTGCTGTCTTTGGTGAAATATGTTACGGAGTAGCTCTTGCTTTCTCCTGCAGGGATGTTCTGCTCGATAAATGCGTTCTGGGTCCGGTTGACGAGACCGTCCTGAGCCTCGGCGTAGACTTTTACCGGACCGGTGCCGCTTGCACCCGTGTTGGTGACTTTAAAGGAGAGGGTGAAGTCCTGGCCGGACAGCACTTGCTGCGGGACGCTGATATTCGTAATGGAAAGCCCTGAAAAGGAAGCGGCGCTGCCACTGCCCTGGACGGGGAGGTACAGGGTCTGTTCGATGGAGCGAGTTTCATTGTTTTGATCGTCAAATTCGATTTTGACACTGAAGGGATAGTTCTTTGTCTTCACGTCCTCATCTGCAATGATTGGGAAAGTCACAGTTTTGCTGGACCCTATAGTGACATAACCGACGGAAAGGCTATTGCTGCCGTTGCTCACTGTAATTCCCTCGGGCAGACCCAGGGTTACAATGGTATTCTTCATGGTGGTGTTTCCGCTGTTAACGAAACTCAGAGTCAGGTTGGTAACGGAGCCGCTTACGATGGAATCCGTCGGGCTGAGTTTATGTACCAGATCTAACGCTGGTGTGTAAATTATACCGCTTACGGGGCTTTCGCCGTCTCCGCCTATAACTCCGGGAGGAAGAGACTTTTTAATTACTTGAAGCTCCAGACTGCCGGATCTGAGGATGCTGCCGTCGCTTTTGTTAATGAGAATTACAGGTACACTATGGGTTTTGATGTCGGCGTTCCGCGCAATATCCACGTAGAAAATCAGCTCTGTTGATGCTCCTGCTTCCAGAGTCACTGTGGCCGACGAGGGATTGGGTTCCCTTATGGCGCCTGTGTCTTTGGACAGGCTGGTCTTGGCTTGGAAGGTAACAGGGTTATTACCCCTGTTTTCAACTCGCAGGGTTAGTGCGATGTTTGTATCTCCCGGAAAAGCAAAGTACCCTCCAGTTTGGGAGAGCTTTACGGACGTGTTTTCCGCGGCGAAGACCTGTCCTTCCATTTCGGGTAAAACGGGAAGGCCCGCCAAAAGCAATAATGCCAGTAGAATACTCAGTGTTCTATGTACGAATGTGGCACTTCTGTTTCTTGTGTCCAAGTTCTTTCTCGTTTTTTGAATGATCTTATCCTTTGCGAAGATTTCACTTTTTGATTTCGTGTCCTTCATTGCAGATCCTTCCCCTTTTCTATATTATTTGATTCATTATTAGACTCATTTATTTTGCCGGCTTTCGCTGAGCCCGGCTCCGCATTTGGTTCATTCATTTCGCGGGTTATAGCTGAACCCGATTCCGCTTCCTTTAAACTGTCGATTTCGTTGTCTCTCTCCGGAATTGTTTCGGCATTTGTTCGCTTCGAATCTTCATCGCTTTGTTCCAACCCGGGCGTTTGCGCATCGCCCGTTCTTTTATCCTCGATCTTTAAGATGTTTCCATCCATGATGGTCACGATCCGGTCTGCGTATGCGGCGATGGCCGGGTCGTGAGTGACCAAGATCAGGGTTTGATTATTTTCCCGCACCATTTTCACTATGAGGTCCATAACTTCTTTTGATGTAGCTGAGTCCAGGTTGCCGGTAGGTTCATCGGCGAAGATGATTTTAGGGTGTCCGACCAATGCCCTTGCAATGCCCACTCTCTGCTGTTGTCCACCGCTCATCCTCGTAGGCTTTCTTTTTTCGAAACCCACCAGACCTACGGCTTCCAGCATTTCTTTGGCCATTTTATCCCGCACTTTCCGGTCAACTCCCCGGAAGATCAAGGGCAAGCTGACGTTTTCCAGAGCCGTCAGCATCGGAAGCAGGTGGAAAGATTGAAAGATAAAGCCGATGTTTTTCTGCCGGTACAGGGTTACTTTTTCTTCATTTAATTTATGTATAGGGATGCCGCCCACGTAGATCTCGCCTCGGGTGGGCTTTTCAAGCCCTGCTACCAAGTTTAAAAAAGTGGACTTTCCGGATCCGGAGGCTCCGATCAGGCAGACGATTTCGCCCTTTTCTATGGAGAGGCTCAGGTTATCCAGAGCCAGCACCTTTTCCTCACCCATCCGGTAAATTTTGCGGACGTTTTTTACCTCGATAAGCGGTTTCATAAACGCACCTCGTTGCGAAAATATGTTGTCGGATAAAACCGGTAATTACAGCTAGTTTATGACATACACGAAAATAATACCATATTGTAGACGAAAATGCTCAGTAATTGTTCCTTAATTATTTCTTACAAAGTAGGCTGCGGTGCAAAAGAACAGAGTGAGGGGTTGCAAAAGGTGTCAGACACCAAATACAGACACCAATGTTTTAAAGGAGGATTAAGAATGGATAAGATGAAGTTAAAAATAATTGATCAAGATTTTTCAATATGTAAGGTGGCGGATTTATCGCAAGTAGATTATTCGGATGAGTTTTATTTTATAGACAAGACGGACGAGGAGTTATCGCTGGTATGCAATACGGATTTGGTGCCCAAGAATGCTATTGAATGTGATAACGGATGGAGAGCATTCAGAATTGAAGGGGTTTTGGATTTTTCCCTGGTGGGAATTCTGTCGAGAATATCAACGTTATTAGCGGAAAATAACATTGGAATATTTGCAGTGTCAACATATAACACAGATTATATCCTCGTTAAAAAAGAGAACTTTGATGAAGCAATTAACGTCCTTGAGCGCAATGGATATGTTATAAAATAAGAAAGCCACGGGGTGATCCGTGGCTGTTTGATTGAAGAATGTTCGCTCGGTCTGGTATTGTTATTCCAGTTCGATGAGGTGGAAGGTTTTCTTTCCTCTCTTGAGGAGCAGCTTTCCGTCTTCGAACATGTCTTTTGTTACCATCAGGTTTTTATCCGTTACCCGTTGGCCGTTTATAGACAAGCCGCCCTGTTCGATGGTCCGGAAACCTTCACCCTTACTGGGAACCAACTTAACTTCGGCAATCAGCGTCACGATGCCTACGCCTTCGCCTTCGAATTTCTCCGCAGGCATCACCGTTTTGGGCACATCGTCCATGCTGCCTTTTCCTGCGAAGAGAGCCCTGGCCGCATCCTGCGCTTTTTTCGCTTCCTCTTCTCCGTGGACCAGCTTCGTCACTTCGTAGGCGAGGATTTCCTTGGCCCGGTTGATTTCCGCATCTTTCAGGGAAGAAAGCTCTTCCACTTCCTCCATGGGAAGGAAAGTGAGCATTGAGAGGCAGGTCCGCACGTCTGCGTCTTCCACGTTTCTCCAATACTGATAGAATTCATAAGGAGAGGTTTTGTCCGCATCCAACCAGAGGGCCCCTTTCTGGGTCTTGCCCATTTTTTTGCCCTCACTGGTTGTGAGCAGGGCAAAGGTCATGCCGTAAACCTGCTGCTGTTCCTTTCTCCGCACCAGATCCACTCCGGCCAAAATGTTGGACCATTGGTCATCTCCGCCGAACTGCATCTTGCAATTGTAACGGCGATAGAGCTCCAGGAAGTCATAGCCTTGCATCAGCATGTAGTTGAATTCCAAGAACGATAACCCGGTTTCCAGACGCTGTTTAAAGCATTCGGCTGCCAGCATTCGATTGACGGAAAAATGCCTGCCGATGTCCCGGATAAAGTCTACGTAATTGAGATCCAGCAACCAATTGGCGTTATTTTCGAGAATGGCTTTTCCGCCTTCAAAATCGATGAACCGGCCGAAGGTCCGTTTGAACTTCTCGCTGTTCTGCATAATGGTTTCTTTGGTCATCATCTGCCGCATGTCCGTCCGGCCGGAGGGGTCGCCCACCATGGCCGTTCCGGAGCCGATGAGCACGATGGGGATGTGGCCGAATTTCTGCATATACATCATGATGATGATCTGCATGAAATGACCGACGTGCAATGAATCGGCGGTGGGATCGAATCCGATGTAGAATGTGACCTTTTCTTTGCTGAGCAGCTCTCGGATTTCCTCTTCGTGGGTGGTCTGCTTGATGAAACCTCTCTCTTTCAATACGTCGTATACGTTTATGTGCTTGCTCACATTGTCGCTGATCTCGTACATTTTAACTACTCCTTAACATT
>DGEG01000021.1:5819-6624 GCA_002385825.1 Firmicutes bacterium UBA3932
CCGGGTACGATGTATGCGTGCTCGTTCAGATGGCTGTCCTTGGCTGCGATGAAGATGTTCACATCGGGGTGGGCATCCTGAAGCACCTTAATGCCTTCGGGAGCCGCGATGAGGCACATGAAAATAATATCTTTTCCGCCCCTTGCCTTGATGAAGTCGATGGACGCAACCGCCGACCCTCCGGTGGCCAGCATGGGATCCACAACGAAAACTTTTCTGCGGTCGATATCGGAAGGAAGCTTGCAATAGTATTCTACTGGGCAGTGGGTGTCCGGGTCACGGTAGACGCCGATGTGGCCCACCTTTGCGTTGGGAACCAGGGCTTGCATGCCTTCCACCATTCCGAGGCCGGCTCTGAGGATCGGAACGATGGCGATGTCTTCTCCTTTGAGCATGTGCATTTTTGCTTTGCATAAGGGTGTTTCGATTTCTACTTCTTTCAACGGAAGATCTCTGGTGGCCTCAAAAGTCATGAGCATGGAAATCTCTTTTGCCAATTCCCTGAAGTCCTTGGTGCTGGTGTTTTTATCCCGCAACATAGCCAGCTTATGTTGAATTAATGGATGATCAAATACGTATACGTTTCCCATTTTTGCCTCCTTTTCTTGCTCGACGAAACCACGCTTTCCGGCTTTCACGGCATGACGATTACTCCGGGCGAGCATTTAAATATAATAGTGTTATTTTATTTAAATCGAGCTTGTTGGTGGCGCTCGATTTTTTCCTTTGGTGGCGCTCTCAGATCTTTAAATTTTTAATTTTACTTTCCGATTTGTCGTAAGTCAGCAGCCCATCAGCAGTCCAA
>DGEG01000160.1 GCA_002385825.1 Firmicutes bacterium UBA3932
CAAATCAACGTACAATCGTAAATTTTGCACAATTGGTTTAGGATGCAACAGAGTTGTAAAAAGTGTCAGGCACCAAATACAGACACCAAATACAAACCAAATACTCGCGAATAAAGGTGATGAGAGTAAGAGAATGATTTCCTGTTAAATTGATAAATACTCCTTGTTTTACATGTCGAATATCTATATAATGTTAGAATATCATGATACTATTATATATAGTGCAAAATAGCGCAAAATACTTCTTGCATACTTATAATAAATGCATCATGGCATTATAATTATTCACTCAAATCAATAATTGCAGCATGAAAATGTATAAACATTCAGTTTATACATTACTAATATAATAGCAAAGGAGAAAGAGATGGCGCAGAAGAAAAACATGAAAACAATGGACGGCAACACCGTAGCCGCGTATGTGTCCTACGCGTTTACGGATGTTGCGGCTATTTATCCCATTACGCCTTCTTCCAACATGGCTGAGGCAGTTGATGAATGGGCAGCCTATGGAAAAAAGAACATCTTTGGACAAGAAGTTAAAGTTATTGAGATGCAGTCCGAGGCCGGCGCTGCAGGAGCTGTTCACGGTTCCCTTGCGGCAGGAGCCCTGACCACTACTTACACCGCTTCTCAAGGTCTTCTTTTAATGATTCCGAACATGTATAAAATCGCGGGAGAGCTTCTCCCGGGGGTGTTCCACGTTTCCGCAAGGAGTGTGGCGACTCATGCCCTCTGTATTTTCGGAGATCACTCGGACGTCATGGCCACAAGGCAGACGGGCTTTGCGCTCTTAGCGTCCAGTTCCGTTCAAGAGGTTATGGATCTGGGTGGGATTGCGCATCTTGCGGCTATTAAGAGCCGGGTGCCTTTCCTTCATTTCTTTGACGGATTCCGCACTTCCCATGAGATTCAGAAAATTGAGGTCATAGAATATGAAGATTTCGCAAAGCTGCTGGATATGGAAGCTGTGCAGAGGTTCCGGGACAATGCTCTGAATCCGGAGCGCCCGGTGATCCGCGGAACGGCGCAGAACCCGGACATCTTCTTCCAGGGAAGGGAAGCCGCCAATAAGTTCTACCAGGCCGTACCGGCAATAGTACAGGATTATATGGACAAGATCGGTGAACTTACCGGCAGGAAGTATAAACTCTTTGATTATGTAGGAGATCCGGAGGCAGAGCATGTGATCATAGCCATGGGCTCTGTCTGCGAGACCATTGAAGAGACCATAAACTATCTCAGGAAACAGGGCCGCAAGGTGGGTCTGGTTAAAGTCAGATTGTACAGGCCTTTTGCTCCCGAATACCTGAAGGCTGTTATGCCTAAGACGGTGAAGAGAATTGCCGTTTTGGAACGGACCAAAGAGCCCGGTTCCATCGGCGATCCTCTCTATCTGGACGTGAAGACCATGTACTTCAACGAGAAGGATGCTCCGGAAATCTACGGCGGCCGCTACGGGCTTGGTTCCAAAGACACGACTCCCGGCCAGATTCTTGCAGTTTATGAAAACCTTGCACAGGATGAACCCAAGGATCAATTCACCATCGGTATCGTGGACGATGTAACTAACAGTTCTC
The DNA here is from genome assembly GCA_002385825.1 of Firmicutes bacterium UBA3932. GTDB lineage: Bacteria > Bacillota > Clostridia > Peptostreptococcales > Anaerovoracaceae > UBA1426. The sequence continues at coordinate 1,581 of DGEG01000160.1, forward strand.
TTAAGACGGTGGAAGGAGTCAACACGGAGCCGGAAAGCACCATCCGCTGCAAGTTCTGGGGATTGGGCTCCGACGGTACGGTGGGCGCCAATAAGAATGCCATCAAGATCATCGGAGACAAGACGGATTTATATGCGCAAGGATACTTCGCTTACGATTCAAAGAAGTCCGGCGGAGTTACCGTTTCCCACCTCCGATTCGGAAAGGAAAAGATAAAGTCTACTTATCTGGTCAACGAGGCAGACTTTGTCGCATGCCACAACCAGGCCTACGTGAATCAGTACGACCTGCTGAAGGGCTTGAAGAAGGGCGGTACTTTCCTGCTTAACTGCCTTTGGGATGAGAAGGAGCTTTCCGAAAATCTTCCGGGTTCCATGAAGAGATATATTGCGCAAAATGATATCAATTTCTATACCATCAACGCGACAAAGATCGCTGGGAAGCTTGGGCTCGGAAACCGCATCAACATGATCATGCAGTCTGCTTTCTTTAAGCTGGCTAACGTCATCCCCATTGAAGATGCGGTAGCTTACTTGAAAGAGGCTGTAGAGGACACCTATGGGAAAAAAGGCGAGAACATTGTAGCCATGAACAACGCGGCTATCGACAAGGGAATCGAAGAACTTGTAAAGGTTAATGTACCCGCTGAATGGGCAGATGCGGTAGACGGAGAATGCGAAGTCAAGGAGGTCCCCGAATTCATTGAAGAGGTCCTGATTCCCATGAATCGCCAGGAAGGGGATGAGCTTCCCGTAAGCGCATTCATCGGCAGAGAAGACGGAACCTTCCCCTCAGGGACAGCGGCCTACGAAAAGAGAGGCGTTGCGGTCTATGTGCCGGAGTGGATTCCGGAAAATTGCATTCAGTGTAACCAGTGTTCCTTCGTATGCCCCCACGCTTCCATTCGTCCGGCGTTGCTTTCTGCTGAGGAGAAAGCAAACGCTCCTGAAAACTTTAAGACATTAAAGGCGATTGGAAAGGGATTGGAAGGACTTGAATATAGAATACAGGTATCCCCGCTGGATTGCCTGGGTTGCGGCAACTGCGCGGACATCTGTCCGGCCAAGAACAAGGCTCTCGTGATGAAGCCGTTAGGCACCCAGCTGGATCAGGCGGAGAACTGGGAATACAGCCAGACCGTATCCATCAAGGACAACCTGATGACCAAGACTACTATTAAAGGCAGCCAGTTTGCAAAACCCTATCTTGAGTTCTCGGGCGCATGTGCCGGCTGCGGAGAGACTCCGTATATTAAACTGGTGACCCAGCTCTTTGGCGATCGGATGATGATTGCCAACGCTACGGGTTGTTCCTCTATCTGGGGCGCATCGGCTCCCAGCATGCCTTACTGCAAGGATGAAAATGGCAGGGGTCCCTCGTGGGCCAACTCGCTCTTCGAGGACAACGCAGAGTACGGTCTCGGTATGGTTCTCGGCGTCCGTCAGATGAGAGATAAGATACAGGACTGCATGGAAGCTCTGCTTGCTAAAGACATACCTGCAGAAATGAAGGAAGCCTTTGAGAATTGGATCGCCACAAAGAACGATGGCGAGGTTTCGAGGGCGGCCAGCGAAAAGGTGCTTGCGGCTCTTGAAAATACGGATTCCCTTGACGATAAAGGAAAAGCTCTCGTTAAGGAGATCCTGGATCGCAAAGACTTCCTGGTGAAGAGGTCCGTCTGGGCGGTGGGCGGCGACGGTTGGGCCTATGACATCGGCTACGGCGGATTGGACCACGTGCTGGCATCGGGCGAGGATATCAACATTCTCGTGTTTGATACAGAAGTGTACTCCAATACCGGCGGACAGTCATCAAAGGCAACGCCTACGGCTGCCATCGCCAAGTTTGCAGCTTCCGGTAAGAAGATCAAGAAGAAGGATCTGGGCCTGATGGCCATGTCCTACGGATACGTATATGTGGCCCAGGTAGGTATGGGCGCAGACAAGAACCAACTGTTGAAGGCGCTTATCGAAGCTGAAAGATACGACGGCCCTTCGCTGATTATCTGCTACGCTCCCTGCATCAACCACGGTATCAAGAAGGGAATGGGCAAGAGCCAGGAAGATATCAAGGACGCGGTGGAGACCGGCTACTGGCACTTGTACCGCTACAATCCGGAACTGAAGAAAGAGGGCAAGAACCCATTCATCCTAGATTCCAAGGAGCCGAAGAGGCCCTTCCGCGAATTCCTCATGGGCCAGGTGAGATACACAGCCCTGCTTTCGGAATTCCCGGAAATAGCGGAACAGCTGTTTGAAAAGGCAGAGGCGGATGCAGCTGAAAGATATGAAACCTATAAAAAGTTAGCGGAACAATAGCTAATCAAATAGGTTCAATGTCAATTGTTGGGG
>DGEG01000096.1 GCA_002385825.1 Firmicutes bacterium UBA3932
GACTCCAGAAGCAAGGCCTCCATCTCAGTATCTGTAATGATGTATTCAAATTCTGCGATGTGGGACACCATGGCTCTGGCTTTGGGTTCCAGGCTGGATTTCGACTGGAAATATTGCCTTACCCTGTTTTTCAAGGATATGGCCTTACCCACGTAAATGATTTCACCCTTCTTGCCCTTATGCAGATAGACTCCGGGTTTGTCCGGAAGTTTTTTAAGATTTTCCTTTATGTCGAACATAGACTTGTCCTTATCCATTATTATATCCGCTTATCCGCTAATTGTGATTATACCATAATTCCCTTGCCTGCAAAAGTTAACCCCAGGGTTGCGTTTGACCTGATGGTCTCATCAACAATTAAGAAGAATGGGCAAAAAACCGAGACACAATACTCCGTTTTTTACTCAAAATCGGGATATTTTCGCATTCCCAAGATTGCCATACGAATAGAATGCTTGAAGGAATTTACACTTACTTTTACAACAGTTCTATCGAAACGCCGAGATAGTAATGCTGCAGGATTTCTACATAGGAATAGCCTGCTTTCGCCATTCCGTTTGCCCCCCACTGGCTCATACCGACTCCGTGGCCGTAACCGCGAGTCGTAAATATGATATCTTCCTTTCCGTTAAAAGCCAGAGAGAAGTTGGCTGACCGAAGCCCAAACAGTTCCCTGATATCTCTTCCTGACAGAACCTTGTCTCCCACCTGTATTTCTTTCACCCGCCCCCCTTCGCTGCGGCTGAGAATTTTAATAGTTTCAATACTTATATTGCTGGCTCCGTACTTTTCACTGACTTTTTTCTCGAAAGTTCCGAAGGATACGGATACGCTTTCATTCTGATAGGGCGCATCTCCCTCGAACCGGCTGTCTACGCTGCGCAGGTACGGAAAAGCCGACACGAAAACATCTTCCGAATTCTCGGTTTTTCCGCCGCTGGAAGAATGAAACAAAGGCTGTTCAACCAAGGCCCCCTGGTAATACATCACCTCCCCGGCGGTGGATAAGGTAGCTTGCCGGATTTTTCTCCATCCGTCCTCCATCCACCCTTTTCCTTTCAGATTCATCAATTCCTTTTCGCTGCGATAGACCTGGCAATGGGTGTCGTCACAAAGGGGAGCTTCGGGATGCTCCGCGGAATTTCCCGCGTCTTCCGCCCGTCTGATCTTGGAGAGAGCATATGTCCTTGCAGCAACAGCTTGAGCCTTCAGCGCTTCCATTTCAAAGGAGGCCGGCATTTCTCCTGCCATTACGCCTGCCACATAATCTTCCAGATCAAGGGTTATAACCCGACCTTCCTGGTGGCGATATAAAGTAACGGTATGGCTCCCCCTGTTTTTCCCGACAATCTCCCCGTCCTCCGTGGGGAAAAACGCCACTATGAACAAGGGCAGCAATACCAAGGAAAAAAATACAATTGCCGTTGCAGCAGCACAGATACGAATAAGTTCCCTGTTTTTTATTCTGAACCTGAATCTGCTTTTTCTTCTAAACACCTTTTTTCTCATGCGGCGCCTCCTTACAGTCTGTCCCCTTTTAATGTATGAGGGAAATTTGCGTTTCATTCGCATTTGATTCGAGGCTGTGTATATTATCCTTAGTTCTGGAGATACTATGGAGTGAACAGGAAGAGGTAAATCATATTATGTTTTGTCCCCCTTTAGCATAATCGCTTTGGAAAAACATGCCTCTTCCTTTTTAGTTTCATATTGCTTTGACAAAACATAGAATGATGATATACTGTTTTCGGTAGAAAAGTGAATTATCCCGGAGGAACAACTTGTCAAAATATATAGTTAGAAAGAATGGTCCATTGTACGGTGAAGTTGAAATCAGCGGATCGAAAAACGCAGTGCTCCCAATCATGGCCGCGTCTCTTCTTGCGGAAGGAGAATGTGAGATCCTGGAAGTTCCCAAACTTCGCGACGTGGACGTCATGTGTAAACTTCTCAGAAGCATTGGTTCCGATGTAACAGAGGATTATGGCAACGGTCGCATTCTTATCAAAACCGACCGGATTAAAGTAGAACAAGCTCCCTATGAATTAGTCAAAAGAATGCGGGCATCCATATTGGTTATGGGACCGCTCCTGGCAAAAACCGGCAGAGCGAAGATCGCATTGCCGGGAGGCTGTGCTATTGGCGCCAGACCTATCGATCTTCATCTCAAAGGATTCCAGGCTCTGGGAGCAGAAATCGAGCAGGGACACGGTTATGTGGAAGCGCGAGCCGATAAGCTGACAGGAGGAAAGGTCTACCTGGATTTTCCCAGCGTCGGAGCCACGGAAAACATCATGATGGCCGCAGCACTCGCCGAAGGCCACACAGTAATAGAAAACGCGGCAGAGGAGCCTGAAATCGTCGACCTTGCAAACTTCATGAATAAAATGGGCGCGAAGGTGAAAGGCGCGGGTACCGATACCATTCGTATCGAAGGCGTTCCCTCTCTCCACGGAACGAGGCACGCAGTCATACCCGACAGGATTGAAACGGGCACTTTCATGGTGGCCGCAGCTATTACAAGAGGTGATGTCCTGATAAAAAACGTGGTGCCCGATCACGTAAAGCCTGTCATCGCAAAGCTCATAGAATGCGGTGTGCACATCGAGGAAAGCGACGACCTCATACGGGTGAAGGCCGATGTGCAGCCCCTGGTCTCCACAGATATTAAAACTATGCCTTACCCCGGCTTTCCTACGGATATGCAACCTCAATTCATGGCATTTCTCACCACTGTTAAAGGCCCCAGCGTAGTGGTGGAAACCGTTTTTGAAAACAGATACATGCATGTGGGTGAGCTGAACCGTATGGGTGCTGATATCAAGACGGAAGGAAGAAGCGCCATTATACAGGGAGACAGAATTCTGCAAGGAGCACAGGTCATCTGTACGGATCTGCGCGCAGGCGCCGCCATGGTGCTAGCGGGGCTCATGGCCGAGGGAATCACGGAAATCTCCGAAATTTATCACCTGGAAAGAGGCTACGCTGATTTCGTCGATAAATTCCGCAGACTAGGCGCCAACATCATCCGGACCAACGATTAGTGCCATTCCCAAATTCTATATAGCCATACAGACGCTATTACTCCTGTTCCATAGCCTACCAGGCCAGCCAGCAGAGAATGGCGTATTTTTTTTACTGCCGTGGCGCCGAAATATACTGCAATCACATAAAAAACAGTCTCACAGCTTCCCGCCATAACCGACGCCACATTTCCCAGGAAACTGTCCGCACCGTAAGTCGTCACCATTCGTTCCACCAATGCCAGAGATCCGCTTCCAGACACCGGCCTCAACAGTATTAACGATGTTAGCTCCCTTGGGATGCCCAGCTTTTCTAACACCGGGCCAATCAAATCTTCCAAATACCCCATGGCTCCCGAACTTACCATGGCCTCTATTCCAATAAAAATGGCAATAATAAAAGGCAAGATTTCCGCGGCCGTTTTTATCCCGGTCTTTGCACCTTCAATGAAGCTGTCGTAAACCGCTACCTTCTTCCATAACCCATGAGCTATTATTATCGTAATCATTCCCGGAATAAAACACAGCGAAGCAGCACCCAACAGATTTGTCATTTCCGCCGCTTCCTCTCATAGTATTTGCACACCCAAATGGAGGCGACCATGGACACGAGCCCTGCCAGTATTGACGGTATGATTATACTTCCGGGATTGGTGGAACCCGCGTCGCTTCGGATCTTAATGATGGTCACCGGCACGATCTGAATCATGGACATATTTACGGCCATAAACATGCACATTGTGTCGCTGGCAATGGGACTGTGCCCGTTTTCCTCGTCCAGCATTACCATGCTCTGTATGGCGAAGACCGTTGCACTGTTGCCGGCTCCGAAGATATTTGCGCTGAAACTCATCAGCATAGTAGCAATGGTTTCCCTGTTGCGCTCATTTGGAAACAGGTATTTCATTGCAGGTCTGACGAGCCTGGCAAATGAGTCTATGAGTCCTGAATCCTTGGCGATATTCATCAATCCGGACCAGACCGCCATGATTCCGGTAAGGCCGATTACAAAAAAAACGCCCTCCGTGCAGCTGTTCATCAGCCCCTCACTGAACGCCCCCAACACTCCTCTATACGCAGCAAAAACAATACCGATAAGGAGCATTCCACCCCAGATATAATTCATCATAATGCCACATCAACCTTTCTCTTCTATGAATGAATATATGCATGCTTTGTAAATTCATGTTGAAAATTTCCATTTGCTCCCCCATAATAAAACAAAGGAGGTGGTGCGGGTGGACGCTACGATTACACTAGGTGACCTGGGTCTTATCGTTATTGCCATCGCTCTCATTGTACTCATATGTTATTGCATCTTTTTAGTCAGAAACTTGATCCCGGCTGCCAAAACATTGAACCGTATTCTTGAAGATACTGCAAAAATAACCGGTGCTGCGGCGGATAGTGTGGAAGGCGCCAAGGAGATAATTGATAATGTGGGCAAATCCGTTTCTGCGGTTTCCGGAGCGCTTAAAGGCAAGGAAGGATTCATCCAGGGAATGGCTTCATTAGTAAAAGCCGTCACATCCCTTATAGGCTTACTCAATGATAAAAAGATTGACTAAAATGTTCATTTATGGTAGTATAATATGTGCTTCAGTTATAAACAAATTGACTTGAATGATTTGCAGTAAGGGGGTAGGGCGAATGAAAGCAACAGGTATCGTAAGAAAAGTTGATGAATTGGGTAGGATTGTACTTCCCATTGAGCTAAGAAGAACTCTCGACATCGAAATTAAAGACCCCATCGAGATTTATGTAGACGGTGACTATATTCTCTTGAAGAAGTATGAACCTGCTTGCGTTTTTTGCGGAAACGCAAAAAGCGTTAAACGAATCCACGATAAGAACGTATGCGCTGATTGCATCAAAGAAATACAAAACTTATAAACCGTCTCTTAAAAAGGAAAAACCTGTTCACATCAGATAAATGAACAGGTTTTTTTATTAACCCTTATACTATACTGCATCTCAATCCTGCAAAAGGCTGCTGATCTCCTCCAGAAGGGACGCATCGATCTCATCTACCACGTCTTCGTCAACGGAATTGTCTTTCTTTTTGTCTAAACGGCGTATCTGCTCTTTTGTGTAATAACTGAAATCAGGCGACAGCTTTTCCGGTTTGTCTCCATCTTTTTCTTCAAGTATGAGGCGAACCTTTATCTTGTTTTCCAAGATGTTGCTTTCCTCTACAACGCCCAAACCGTCCTCTGTCATCACTCTCTCTCCTACATCCGGCATGCCCTTCCTGAGCTCGCAATAGACGTCGTTCTCAAATTTAAGACAGCACATTAGCCGACCGCAAATGCCGGATATCTTGGATGGATTTAAGGACAGGTTCTGTATCTTGGCCATTTTTATTGATACAGGCTCAAACTCCGGCAGCCAGGAATGGCAACACAATGCTCTTCCGCAAGTCCCGATCCCGCCTATCAGTTTGGCCTCATCCCTTACCCCGATCTGTCTGAGCTCAATCCGGGTTTTAAAAACGCTGGCAAGATCTTTTACCAATTCACGAAAGTCCACTCTTCCGTCCGCCGTAAAATAGAATATGATCTTGCTGTTGTCAAAGGTGTGTTCCACATCCACCAATTTCATATCCAATTGATGCTTATCGATCTTTTCCTGACAAAGCGCCAGATCTCGTTCTTTTCTCTTTAGATTTTCCTGATGCTGAATTACGTCTTTCTCATTTGCTATGCGGATGATTTTCTTCAGAGGAGCGACGATCTCCTCTTCATCCACTTCTTTTATGTCCTCCGACAATGTGCCAAACTCCAGCCCCCGGGCTGTCTCAACTATGACATTCATACCCTTGCTGACCTCAAGTCCTGCAGGGTCAAAGTAGTAAACCTTTCCTGCCTTCTTAAATCTTACACCCGCAACTTTTATCATGTGGGTTCCTCCTGTATTAGCTTCAATATCAAATTCTTAATAGTGTAATTCGTGTTAATATGGCGGTTTAAATCCCGCCGCGCCTCCTCGATGTGAGCCACTGCGCGATACGCCTGCTCTCTATTGAGGAGTCTGCTTAGTTTTTGAATATCAGGGTCTTTCCATTCACAAGGAATTCCTGTGGGACATAACAAAATATCCCTGTACCATTTTTCCATGGCATCGAGAAATGCATAAGCATGCTCCTTTTGTCCCGTTACTTCATGCAGTCCTTCGACGATGGAATAGTATTTCTTTCCTTCCAAAATCATAGCGCAGACTGCGTGAGCATGCTTTTGGATTTCATCGTGTGAACCTTCTCCCTCTTCCTCTCCCTCTTTTCCCAACCGCAACAACACACAGCGTGATCGGATAGTGGGCAGAAGATGCTCCGCATTGCATGAAAGCAAAAATATCACCGTATCGCCGGGTGGTTCTTCAAGGGTTTTCAACAAGCGATTCTGCGCCCGAGGCGTCATCGTGTCCGCATCCTGAATAACCGCTACAATTCGTTGGCCCACAAGAGGCTTTAAGCTGAGCCTGGCCAAAAGCTCCTCGATGGCTTTATCCTTTACCGACAGCCCGTCGGCGCAGACAGTATGAACGTCTTCCTTATACGGAGTAAGTTCTTCCGCCAAGCTCTGAACAAAGCGAACCAAATGATCCGTGTCGCTGCACTCCAAAATGTAGGCATGCGACAGTCTTCCGTTCCGGGCAAGATGAACCAGCCGCTGTTTCAACTCCCCTTGCCTCATATCTCAATCCCCCGATGGGTTCTCAGGAATTTCACCGTCTTCTCTATGATTTCCTCGCTGATTTCCTCGATGCCGCGCAGACCGTCGATAACGAGGATTCTTTCCGGATACCGGCTGGCCAACTCAAGATAGCCTTCATACACATCCGTGTGGTAATCGATTTCTTCCAGTTCCAGCCGGTCCAAAACTCCGTTGCTTATGCGCTTTTTCCCTTCATCCGGATCGACCAATATGAGAAAGGTCAGATCTGGTACCAATCCGTCCACCGCGATTTCGTTAATTATGCGAACCCTTTCGCCGAGCTTGCGGCCGTAACCCTGATATGCGATGCTGGAATCCATAAAGCGGTCGCATATCACCGTATTTCCCGCTTCCAGCGCGGGACGTATTTTCTGAGCCACGTGCTGGGCTCTGGAAGACGCATAGAGAAAAGCTTCCGTAAGATGCGCCATCTCCTTATGGCAGGGATCCAAAATAATATCTCTAATCATTTCGCCTATTCTGGTCCCACCGGGTTCCCGGGTCAAAACTATTTCTATTCCTTTAGAGGCAAGAAAGTCCGCCAGCATCTGGATTTGTGTTGTCTTCCCCGAACCGTCGGGGCCTTCAAAAGTAATAAATAAACCTGGCTTCATTTTTGCCTCCCTGGTTTTTTAATGATTTCGTCCATAAGTTTCCCTATTAAATGAATGGATAAGGCGAACACCGGAACACAGAGAAGCGCCGTGAAAACGATCTTCAATATGGTCATAGTGTCCATACCCAGCACTTCCTCCTTCATGTTGTCGGCAAAAATCATCAAAAATAATTTGCGATTCCCTTGCCAAAATCCAATCATCCTTGGATTAATTCTAGTTTATAGAATACCTCTAATCGGCCAAAAAGTCCAGAAAAACAGAGCCGGCTCACGGCCGCCACAGCCTGTCTGCATGCATTTAACAGAATAGACTGGGCCGACCCGGCCCCCGCAGAGCCGGTCAAATCTGCCGGTCCGGCATGTATGGCACGAAAAGGACAGTCCCCGATAAGGGAACTGTCCTTCTTTGTGACTCGCTACCATTATATTATTATACTATGACCAAATATATTATGACCGGCTAACGTCTCCTCAAATAAATACCCGCTCCGGCCAAAAGCCCTCCGATGGCCAGGAACAACCCGGCGCCCAGTCCCCCGGTCTTCGGCATAGTTGGTGCAGGCGCTGCCAGCGCACTTGCCTTCGGCTCAGAAAACGGTTGCATCGGATCTTCCGGAATCACGAGGCTATCATCTTTATCTTTGTCTTTATCTCTGTCTCGATCTCTGTCCCTGTCTTTGTCTTTATCCTTATCCTTGTCTTTATTTCCGAAAGCATTGGTATAGGTGACCACTACGTCCTCGGAATCGCTGCCAAGGGAACCTTGGATTCCCTTTTCGCTTTCGATGACTTCCGGAGCAGGGATATCTGTCCCGAAGGCGCCGGCTGTGGTAATTGTAGTGGTCAGGGCGTTCTGGTTGTTCGTTTCAACTAAATGAAACTGAAGCACAGGTACGCCACGGATATTATTTTGGGCAACCGCTTCAGGCAATTTTCCGTCCTGCACATAATAACTACTATATTCAAAAATTATTTGCTGACCGCCTTCAAGAACAAAGCGATAATAGCCTTCATACTCCCCGCTCTCCTGCAATTCCGTATCAATATCCGTCAAGTTAAGAATTATTGCTTCTTCTGCTTCTTCTGCTTCTGCCACCATTTCATCATTATCCTCAATTCTGTAGTCGTTGTGGCCATCAAAGAATCGAATCATAAACTCATACTCTGTATCTGCCGACATCAAATTCCCCGTAACAGCTTTCTTCACCGTTAAGATGTGTTCTTCCGATACGGGGATCCTCTCATTCCATAGCCATGTACTTGCAATTCCATCAATAGGTATCCAATTCGGTTCCTCTTGCTCGTCAACCTTCTCGGCATACCACACACCCAAACCGGTTTTCTCATTTTGCGTCCGCTGGATAGTCGCTACCCCTTCCAAAGGTGCTACCAATATCAGATATTCAATATCACTTGATCGATACCCTTTCGGAGCTTCAATCTCCTTCAAAATGTATTTGCCTTTCGGAATTCCTGTAAACCGGACAATGCCTTCCTCATTCGATACTGCCTCTCTTATTATTTCATTATCTACTCCTTCAAGTCGGAATGTGGCCCCGGGAAGCCTTGCTTCTGTATTCCAGTCTGCTTTTATAAAGGCGAACTCCGCACCAACAGGAGGAACATTGAATTCAAGACTGCAATTCGCCGCATTTCCTCCCCGCTCTAAATAGAAGAAGCTCAGAGTGTGTGTCGTATCTGGTTTAAAACCTGCATCATCATAACCATAAACCGTCAGAGCCCCGGAACCGCCTTCTTCGCCATCAGGGTAACTGCAGATCGTTGCGTCAGAAACAACCGTCCCTTCAGCCCTGTCATCATAAAATTTAATTTTTCCGTTGATGGTACCGTGAATGCCGCCCAGATCCAGTACTAATTCTCCGTCCACAAAGACCCACACGTCATCGTCGCCGCTGAAATTGAATTCCAACTCTTCCGCCCCGGCTTTCGGAATATAGAATTCCACCTCCATGCTCATTCCGAAATGATCCAGTTTCGATTTCGGAATGCAACCGAAGGGCCGGAACCCGTCTACAGATGGATCTCCTGTATTTATAGGATCATCCAGAAAAACCTTGTATTCTTTTCTATTGAAAATTGCACTGTTTTCATCGCTCGAATATGAATAGAACCCGGTGTAAGGATCATAGTTGAATTGAAAAGGAACTTCCTTATAAGCTTTATATTTCTTTTTTTCCTTCGGATTAAACAGATCAATTCCTATGATGTCGCCTTCATACTCCGGACGTCCTTTATCGTTGAGCTCAGTTTGCATCAGCCCTTGATAGACATAAAGATCTCCCTTGTATTTGCTGAACCATGCTCTATTGGCTGGCGCTTCTATGATAGTGCCATTATCATCCCTTCCGTTCATGAACATGAACATCCGGCTGTAATCGGGTCTCCCCCACCGACCTGCCAATTCTTGAGATTTCTCGGGTTTCGCAGACTCCGTCTCCTTCGCCGGGTCTACGGACGCAGGTTCCTCCTCTGAACTTTCAGCCTCAGAGTTCTCCTCTGGAGTTTCAGTCTCAGAGTTTTCCTCTGGAGTTTCAAGTACAGATTCTACCTGGAAATCAACGGATTCGGATTTTTTCACGGACAAGGCCTCTCCCGTTCCCGTCTCCTCTGCCGATAAATTTTCAGAATCGTCATCTCCTTCAACTGTCAAATCCTCAAACCCCTCGGAACTCTCTGTTAACAAGCTTTCCGTATCATCTCCGTTTTCCGTCATCGAATTACTGTCCATATCAATTGAAACGGATTCAACCGCCTCGACGGGCTTAAATATCTCATTCTCCCACTTATCCTTCAGAGCTTCTAATATTTTTTCCTGATTATAATCAAACAAATTTACATTAAATTCCCTGATTTCTTGCTCCGCGCCCTGTCCGATCACGCTCACAGGCATGGCGTAACTTGCCGCCAGAAAAATACAAAGCAATAATGCCACTGACCCCCTGATAATGTGTTTTTTTCTCTTCATCCCCATGTCTTCCTCCCATTCATAAGATTTTGTATTTAACTTTTTTCCGTCAATAAATTTTGCGAATCGCGTTTTTAGCCGTCCCTTCAACAGGTCTTCTCCTTCATCCGACAAAATACAATGTTTTTGCCCGCGAAACTGTCAAATGCAGGCGAAGCAATTCTGTTGTTAACGATGCTGTCAGTGCCTATAATAACCAAACAGAAAGTTGAATTTTGTAAAACCATGTGGGGATGAGATATGAAACATAAAATTTCTTTCTGCCTTATTGCCATAGGAATCCTAGTAGCCTCCGTGCCTTTCACCGGAGCTCTTTATTATCAACACCGGCAGCAGTTGCTTTATCAAAACTATTTAGAAGATATACATTCCCATGCTTTCGCCGGGAATGCAGCGGACAGAGACGGCGATGCGGATGACACAAGCCGCCACATGTCTGAATCCGATCAGTTTTTTGAGCCTTCCTCACTGGAAACTGCCGCCGGAGGACTTTCCTTAGATGGTAATCTCCCTGTAATTGAAGGAGATCCCCCAACTGAATCAAACAAAAAAGAAGAAGAGCCCACCGTCCTCGGGCGGATTTCCATAGAAAAAATTAACGCTGATCTGATGTTGGTAGAAGGGGCGGGAGCAAAAGAGTTAAAATGGGGCGCCGGACATATCAAAGGGACCGGTATCCCCGGCGAGCCTGGGAACTGTGCAATCGCCGCCCACAGGAACTACACCTTCGGCTCCTATTTCAGCAGATTGAATGAGTTGGAACAAGACGACCGCGTCACCGTAAGCTACCTGGGTGAAACATTTCATTACAGAGTTTCCGATATAAAAACAGTGTTGCCGGAAGACAACACTATTTTACAACCCCCGGAGGAGGGAGAAATATTAACTCTAGTAACCTGTGCGCCGAAGGGGAGCAACCGCCTCAGGCTGATTGTTCATTGTCTGCCTGAGGAGGATCCGTCTCTTCCGGCCACGTCCGAGGAAGCATTACCACAGCTTTGAACAGATCCCCGTCTATCTTGATCTCAAACCAGCCGTTTTGAAGGAGCACTAAATCCTTGGCTATGGCCAGTCCAAGGCCGCTTCCTTCTGTAGTCCTGGATTCATCTCCCCTCTTGAAGCGCTCCATCAGTTCATCGGCACTGATGTTAAGCTCATTTTTAGACACGTTCTTGATCTCCAAAAGAACCTGAGCATCCTTACCGTTGGTTCCCGGCATCTCTTTCAAATCGATATACACCCTGGATCCGGGAAGAGCATATTTCAGTACATTGCCCAGTAGGTTTTCCACCACGCGCCACAGCAACTGACCGTCAGCAAGAACGTAATAGCTTTCTTCTTGTGCCGTCACGATGAACTTCAGGCCGGATTCTTCAATTTTCGAACCCATCTCTCCCAAACCCTGATTTATCAGGGAGAGCATATCAACATTTTCGAGCCTGACAGGAATTGCTCCGCTGGAAGCTTTCGCTGCGTCAAAGAGGTCTTCGGTGAGCTTCTGTAACCGCTTGCTTTTCTGGTCGAGCACCTCCAGGTATTCTGGCGCGTTTTCGCTGTCAAGCCCTTCCGTTTTGAGCAAATCGATGTAGGTTATTATAGAGGTCAAAGGAGTCTTTAAATCGTGAGAAACGTTTGAAATCAATTCCGTCTTTAACCTCTGATTCTTCAATTCATTTTGAATAGCTGCGTTGGATGCGGCGGATATCTCGTTTATTTCTGCCGCCAGCCGATCCAACTCACCGTTTCCGGCCACAGGAATTTTATATGTCAGATTCCCGTTCCTCACTTCACTTACTCCCTTGCGAATCTCTTCATACTTCCTTACCCATCTGGGAGCCAGAATCAAAATAAGCAAGATCGCCACCGGAGCCAGCACCACCGTAGCCGAAAGAAGAGAGACCGCCAAAGTTATGATGACCACTTTTCGCATGATGCTGCCGCCGTGATAAATGGAGCGAATACCGCCGAACAACGCGGCGAGAATCCGGTAGATCAGCGAGTTCTTTAAAAACCGTTCCGCCTTTATGTTTCGCACACAGGACAGGATAAAGAGCAGACCTAATGAAGCTGCTGCCAAGCCTACCAGCACTGCCGCTCCCATCCACAGCAGCATGGCAGTGTTAAGCGGAGTTGCACTTGAAAATCGGTAGGAATTGTACCGGATGCTTTCGTATAGAAGGTTTAAAAACAGAAGTCCTCCTACGAGAAAGCATAGGGTGATAATGAGAAGCTGGATTTCCGTAAAGATCCTGTCGATCCTGTAACTGGGCCGGTTTCCTTCTGCATCCTTCCTTCCCGTGAGCACTATGAGAACAATCAGGGAAATGAGAGTCAGCAGTCCACAAACAGCAACGATGGGAACCCATTTTAGAATCTCATTCCTGCTTGCCTGAAACGCTTCTTCCTTAGCGGCAATATAGCTTTCATCAAAGGCAAAATACACTTTAAGATTGGGATTGTATTGATCGTGGAATCGCTCTTCCAAATGTCTGTCGCTGTATCTTACGCCTTGGTTGGGAGACTCAGCGCTGGGAGATGTTTTAGTCATCTTGCCCTTTTCATAAATCAGGTATTCGGCTTTGTCCACCATGCTGAGAAAGCGACTGCTATCCATTACAGGCTCTTCCGTGTTTGCTGCTGCATCCATGTCCTCGCCCGTATTCAAAGCGGGTCTCTGGTCCGTGTCCGCATCAGAAACCATGCCTGCCATATTGGTTACGGTGTAGACGCCGTCTGTGGCAAAGTAAATAAAACCTTTGGTTCCGTCCAACTCTTCCTTTGCTCTTTCGAAGACTCGAAGTTCGTCTAAAATCAACTGCTGCTTGATCTGATCGATTTCATCCGCATAATCAGCTTCAAAACGCTGACGGCCGTCGTCCTGAAGGTCGTTGTATTTTTCATACATGCTCTCATCCTGACGGGCTTTATCGTAAAACAGCATCCTGATTCGATCATCCAACTGCCATTGGTTTATAGTTTTGCCGCTCTTAATATAGTCCTCCCCCTTCAGGTCCCCGATCAGATACAATATGTCTCCGGCTTTTCTATCAAAGTCTCTTTGAAATTCCGGGCTTTCCTTGTAGTTTTCGGAAAACAGGACTTCATCGATACTCATGCCCGTTCCGTTGATAACCGATGCTGATTCCAGGGCCATGGCCCCCGTCATGAGCGTGGCGATGAAGAAAGCCACACAGATGATGAAAGCGACAATGCTGACAATTCTAGTTCCTTTAATACTTTTCGATTTTATATCCAATTCCCCACACCACCTTTAAATATTTGGGCTCTTTCGGGTTGATCTCAATCTTTTCCCGAATTCTCCTCACATGTACGGCTACTGTGTTCTCCGGATTGTACGCCACCTCTTCCCATACTTCTTCGTAGATCTGTTTCATGGAAAACACTTTTCCCGCATTCTTGGTCAACAGTTTTAAAATTCCGTACTCGATAGGAGTGACAGGCACCTGCTCGCCGTCCACATACACAGCTTTGGCCTCGTCATCTACCACCAATCCCCCTGATTTATAAACCCCCGTTTTTTTCTCGAAACTGCCCAGGTCCACGTACCTTCTCAGCTGAGACTTCACCCTGGCCACAAGTTCCAGCGGATTGAAGGGTTTTGTAACGTAGTCGTCGGCCCCTGCGTTCAATCCGGTGATCTTGTCGTAGTCCTCGGACTTAGCCGACAGCATGATGATGGGAATGTTCTTCTCCTCCCGGATTTTCATGGTGGCGCGCATTCCGTCCAACCTGGGCATCATGATATCCATCAATATGAGATGAATCTCTTCTTTTCGAAGAATATCCAGCGCCTCGATACCGTCGTATGCTTTAAACACTTCGTATCCTTCGTTTTTTAGATAGATCTCGATTGCTCCCACTATTTCCCTGTCGTCGTCACAGACTAGAATATTCATCGTTTTCGCTCCTCTTTTTGCATAAGAATCCCCCTTTGAATCTGTTACCCGCACTGCTGATTACGCTGCGGCAGGCTCATTTTAGAGGATATCTTATAATTCTTAACAAATGCAGGTGGTGTTCCTTAACAATTTATTAAATCCATATAGTTCCTTATAATTTCATATCATACCATACTGACGCCGGCATAATAAATGTTTCCTTGCGTCCATAGGATGCTAAAAAAAAAGACATAATCAAAAAATGGCAGAATAAAGGAACATTGCTTCCCTTTACTGCGTCAGATTTTATAGCATACAGTACACAATGCTTCCATGTAAATTTACTTTGGAAGCCAGCAGCAAAAGTAGAAAGGGGATTTTAGGATGAAAAAAAGTTTTGTCATCGCACTGGCCGTGCTATTGGTAGTAGCCACAAGTATTTTTGCTTTCGCGGATTCCGCGATTAAAATTTTCGTTGACGGCAAGGAACTTGATGCTACAGTTCCACCCGCTATTAAAAACGGAAGCACTGTTGCATCCGTAAGAGATATTGCCGAAGCTTTAGGAGCATCCGTAATGTGGGACGCCGAAACCAAATCCGTCCGCATAGAATCCGATAAGGAGGATATGAGGATCGGACTTCTTGAGCAGGCTCTGATTCCGCAGGATCACCTGGCCGCCGCAAATGCTTGGGCGGAAGCGGTGAAAATGAGGAACGGGGCATTGCAATACGCCTTACTCACTCCGGAAATGCAGTCAGAAAAATATGAGGAATACGCATCCATGAACTGGGTCACCGGCACATCAAGCCCCTGGGTAAAAGAGTACACCGTGACAGAAAAAGGCAAGCTGAAGGAGGGAATCCATCTCTATCTCATTGAATATGTCTACACGGATTCTACGCAAAGTACATCCACATTTTATGAATATATTACTGTAGATAAATTTGATATGGGCTGGAGAGTTTCTTCCGTTGATTCTATCAGCGTTGTGGGAAAAATCACCGAAGTGACAAAAAATGAAGACGGCGAAATAACGAGTATATTCGTGGAAGGCGACTCTGGGAACATGGGCATCTACGACAAAGCGAAAATATTGATTGGAGAAGATACGGCCATTTACAGAGACTATAGCTTTGACAAATTCGAAGCCAACAATCTGAAGGAAGGATTATCTGTGGAAGTGATTTTTGTAGACGGCCCCATGATAATGATTTATCCTCCTCAGGCACAGGCAAAGATTATCCGCGTAATAGACTAATAAGGCATGAAAATTGAAATTATTTTTTAACTCTGTCTCTGGTTTGAGGTCCTTCGTTATGCTATAATTCGTTTTTGGGATGTATTTCCATATACATCCCAAAATCTCAACATAAGGAAGGACAAGAAATGAAGAGAATTTTTTTGTTTTTTTAGGGTTTTTGCTGGTTTTGGCGTTATCGGGCTGTTCACCCGACCCTGTAGAAGAGGATGTTGCTCGTGGAGCGTTGCAAAGTCATTTTGATGAAATTGTGACAGACGGCTTCATGACTGCAGTTGGCGATCTGCTGGAGTACACTATTGACGAAGAAGTGGAAAGAGAAAGCTCAAAAGAATTGGATACCTTTGTTTTTACAGTTACAACTGTCGGAAACGGAGGCCTGGCCACGGGACATATGTACATGGACTATTTTGAGCCAAGATTTCAGGAAGTAGCGAAATACAGAGTGCAATACAGCTTGCGAGACAAAGAATGGGTTTTAGACGGTATCGATAAAATGGAGCAAATCAGTTGCACTCCCTTAGACGAGATAAGAGAGGATCGGTTCTTGGAAGAACTGGAATTCAAGGATAAAATAGAAGCAACCCTGGTATCCCAAGACGCGGACTTGGCAAACGGTATCTCCATCGTAACCGTAGATGCTGTAAAAGAGCAAATGTTAGTGACCAAGCAAGGCAGAATGACCTATACTTTTGAATTCGACAAGGATAGAAAGATATGGGAAAATACGAGAACCGAAGAGATCGGAGAATGGAACCATACATATACATTTGCAAAACATCGGGATTGGATGTATGAGACATCTCCCGATGAATACGGCGGGAAAACATACGTAGGACTTAAAGTAGAATATGACAAAGATGCGAACCAGGTAAAATTACAGTGGGCAGGGGGTTATGTAGATAAATACGGCTACGGCTCTAATAGAACCGAAACATTTACTTGGTACGGCAAACCTTCTCCGGAAGACCCTCTCGTCTTTATATCGGATGCCGACTCAAAGAAGTTCAAAATTGTAAACGATGGAACTGCCGTAAATTGGGACGGATATACATTCTATAAAGTAAAGTAGATAAACATATTTTATAATTCAATATTTCCATAACGGGCCACCTCTAAGGGTGGCCCTTGCAATTATTCATCAGAGTAAAGAACTCAAATCGCTTCCGGAAAACGAAAAACACGCTCCGAAGAGCGCGTTTTCGTTTTCTTTTAAGTAACTGGCAAGG
>DGEG01000120.1 GCA_002385825.1 Firmicutes bacterium UBA3932
GCCCTGTCCGGTTGGCACTTGGTTGTGCTTGCCGGAGCGCAACTCCATGCACCAAAAATGAATTTGAAATTTGAACGTGTAAAAGTACTTGTAAAAGTATCTGAATAAAAGTATTTGAACAAAATAATGCAATAGAAAGAAACGGGGCGGCGATTTATGGAAATCGGAAGCGATACACTGGCAATAGGGATTCTTGTATGGAACCTGATTACATTTTTAGTTATGGGCGTGGATAAGCGCAAAGCGGTCAAAGGCCGCCGGCGCATCAGCGAATCCAGCCTGTTGGCATTTGCCTTTATATTAGGCGGCCCCGGAATCCTGACAGGAATGATAGTATTTCGGCATAAAACCAAAAAGGCGCTATTTTTGATTTTGGTGCCTTTGGCTCTTATAACCAACGCCCTGACAGTTGTTGGTTTGATCAGCAGGATTTGACGAAGCAGATTTTCTATTGACAGGCTGACAAATCTATGATAATTTAATTTAGCGACTTTACGGCCATACGGCGAAGCGGCCATAGCATAGTTAGATAAACAGTTTGGTGAGCAAGTTAATTTGGAATTCGGAGGCAAGGCACCATGAGAGTGAGAGTTACATTAGCTTGTACGGAATGCAAGCAGAGAAATTACAATACGACCAAGAACAAGAAAAACGATCCCGATCGCTTGGAGTTCAATAAATATTGCAGATTTTGCAGGAAGCACACGCTTCACAGAGAAACCAAATAACATTTAAGGGATGTGAGCAGCATGGAGAAAAAACCTGCAGTTAAAACGAAGGTTAATGTTAATAATAAGAGACCCAGCGTCAGGGAATATTTTAAGGGTGTAAGGACTGAATTGCGCAAAGTCATCTGGCCCACCAGAAAAGAACTGGCCTCATATACCGGCGTAGTCATTATGACCTGCGTTGCTTTTTCTTTGATTTTTTGGGTCTTTGATTCTGCATTCCTTGCACTGCTGAAAGCTGTTCTTAACATCAGCATGTAAGCAAAAAAGGGATAATAAAATGGAAAAAACAAAAACGAATCCGGAAATCGTGGAAGAAAGTCTCGTCGACGATGCTGAAGCTGTGGTTGAAGAGGAAAACGCTTTAACGGCAGAAGATCAGCTTCAGGAAACCACAGATGACGCAGAAGAGGAAGAGACTTCTAAGGCCAAATGGTATGTAATCCACACATATTCCGGACACGAAAACAAAGTGAAAGTGAATATTGAAAAGCTTGTTGAGAACCGAGGCATGCAGGATTTGATCCATGAAGTTGTAGTGCCCACGGAAGATCGGGTGGAGATCAAGGACGGCCAGAGAAAGATCAAGACAAGAAAGATGTTTCCCGGTTACGTCCTGGTGAAGATGATCGTCACCAATGAATCCTGGTACTTGGTAAGAAACACCCAGGGAGTTACAGGCTTTGTAGGGCATGGATCTGAACCGGTTCCTCTCACTGACGAAGAAGTGAGGAGAATGGGCATCGAGAAGATTTTCATCAAGCTGGACATTGCTCCCGGAGACAGCATAAAGGTAATCAATGGGCCATTTGAGAGCTTTATGGGTGTTGTGGAAGAAGTCAACTTCGACAAACAGACCCTGAAAGTTCGCATTTCCATGTTTGGAAGAGACACGCCGGTCGAGCTGGAGTTCGGCCAGGTAGACAAAATATAGCGCCAGGCGCAAAAATAACTTGCTGAGTCAGATGGAACGGCCAGCGAGAGAAAGGAGATTAGCAAACACATGGCAAAAAAAGTTGATGGCTATATCAAGCTGCAGATTCCTGCGGGGAATGCAACACCTGCGCCGCCGGTAGGTCCTGCTCTGGGACAGAAGGGCATTAACATTATGGATTTCTGCAAGCAATTCAACGCCAGAACAGCCGACCAGGCAGGTATGATCATCCCCGTAGTCATCACGGTATATACGGACAGATCATTTTCCTTTGTGACAAAGACGCCGCCTGCAGCTGTGTTGTTGAAGAAAGCCGCGAATCTAACTACCGCTTCAGGTGAACCGAACAAAAAGAAAGTCGCAACGCTCACCACAGATCAGGTAAGAGAGATCGCAAAGCTGAAAATGCCCGACTTGAACGCTGCGGACCTGGATTCTGCAACAGAAATGATCAAGGGGACCGCAAGAAGTATGGGAATCGTCATTCGTGACTAATGACGTGGGAGGCTAAAAGCCGCAAGAACCACAAGGAGGTAACAAACAATGCCAAAAAGAGGAAAGATTTACAGAGAGTCGGCCAAGTTAGTCGACAAGACAACATTGTATGAAGTAAACGAGGCTATCGATCTGGTCTTGCAGACAGCCAAGGCCAAATTCGATGAAACCGTTGAAGTCCATATCAAATTGGGCGTAGACGGAAGACATGCGGACCAACAGGTAAGAGGCGCCATCGTTCTCCCTCACGGTACAGGCAAGACCAAGAAAGTTCTGGTCTTTGCAAAGGGCGATAAAGCCAAGGAAGCTGAGGAAGCGGGAGCCGATTATGTGGGCGCGGAAGAAATGGCGCAGAAGATTCAAACGGAAAACTGGTTTGACTTCGACGTCGTCGTAGCTACCCCGGATATGATGGGTGTAGTGGGAAGGCTGGGTAGAATCTTAGGTCCCAAAGGCCTGATGCCCAACCCCAAATCCGGAACTGTAACCATGGATATCGCAAGAGCTATTCAGGAAATCAAAGCCGGTAAAGTGGAGTATCGTCTGGATAAGACCAATATCATCCATACTCCCATCGGAAAGGCTTCCTTTGGTAAAGAGAAGCTGGTGGACAACTTCAATGCTCTGCTGGAGGCAGTAGTAAAAGCCAAGCCTGCCGCAGCCAAAGGTCAGTACCTGAGAAGCGTTACGGTAGCCAGCACCATGGGACCCGGAGTAAAGATCAATCCGCAAAAAATTACCTTTAACTAATGGTAACGGTGCAAAGAAAAAGCCTTAAAAACAAAACAGAATAGAATTGAACATAAGACTGTAGACAGCAGGTGCTCAAAGCTTAATATCCTGCCGAGGTTGAAGATACATTGTACGGTATTGAATCGGAGCCTTTTCTGTCTGCAGGATGGAAAAGGCTTTTTCGCACCTAACCGGAAAAATCAGTGTATTGCTTCGCAATCTTGACGGCGGCAGCGCCGGTTGAGCCGGAGGCAATACCGGAAAGGAGAGAGTTCATGCCATCACAGGAACATTTAATGCAAAAACAAGCTGTGGTCGATGAGATCAAAGAAAAGCTTGAAAAGGCGCAGTCGGCAGTGGTTATCGACTACATGGGAATAAGTGTAGAAGAAGCCAATGCCATGAGAAAGAAGCTCAGAGAAGCCAATGTGGACTATACGGTTTACAAAAATACTCTTTTCAACAAAGCTATTGAGGGAACTCCCTTTGAAGCTCTTGCTCCGACCCTTAAAGGACCCAGCGCATTCGCTTTCGGATACGAGGATGCGGTGGCTCCGGCCAGAGTATTGAACGGCATAATGAAAGAGTTTAAAAAGATGAGCTTCAAGGGCGGCGTTGTGGAAAGCGACTACTACAATGCCGACCAGTTGAAGGACATCGCCCTTCTGCCCTCAAGAGATGAGCTTATCGCTAAATTCATGGGCAGCATTCAATCGCCTGTTTCAACATTTGTCCGGACATTGCAAGCTATTGCGGACGCAAAGCAGGAACAGGAACAAGAACAAGAAGCTTAAGCTAATAGGCGTATTCGTATAAAAATAGAATAGAAGAGAAAAGGAGATCGAAATGAATAAGGAACAAATTATTGAAGCCATTAAAGGCATGACTGTTTTAGAACTCAACGAATTGGTCAAAGCTTGTGAAGAGGAGTTTGGCGTTTCTGCAGCAGCTCCTGTGGCTGTAGTAGGAGCGGCCGACGGAGCCGCAGCGGCAGATGCAGCGGACGAGCAGACAGAATTCACAGTTGTTCTGGCAAGCGCAGGTGCGGAAAAGATCAAGGTTATCAAGGTCGTAAGAGAGATAACCGGTCTGGGTCTGAAGGAAGCCAAGGAACTCGTAGACGGAGCACCCAGCAACATCAAGGAAGGCATCGAGAAGAGCGAAGCAGAAGAAATCAAGAAGAAGCTGGAAGAAGTTGGCGCTTCCGTAGAGATGAAATAAGGTGTTATTCTGTCATAGGACCCGTTCTCTGCTATAGAACGGGTTCTTTTGTTTGTATTTGATTTGTATTTGAACTGAAACATTTCAAAGTTGTATTTAGCCTATTCGTTTTCGGAGCGCAGGGTTGCTTTCCCGCTCGACGAAGCTACGCGTTGCGTGCCGTACGATCTAGACGGTCCGTCCTGCCCGGTTGGCACTTGCTTGTACTCGGAGCGCAACCCTGCGCTCCGAAAACGAATTGTAACCAGAGTCATCAGTGGGGGAGATTACCCCTGCGCTCCGAAAACAAAACAATCGTAAAAAGACTGAAGCAAAATACAACAAATGGAAGAAAAAATTTTTGTTGACTACTAGTTTTTGCTGTGATATCATAGTACATTGCCACGCAAAATAGTTTGTTGTCAATACAAGGAGTGATGAATATGCCACAACCCGTTCAAATCGGTAAAAAAACCAGGATGAGCTACTCGAGAATTCAGGAAGTAGCCCCTATGCCAAATCTGATCCAGATCCAAAAAGATTCTTATGATTGGTTTATCAAAGAAGGTTTGAAAGAGGTCTTCGAAGACATATCTCCTATCAGGGATTACGCAGACAATCTTGTCCTTGAATTTATTGACCATTCTATCAACGACGAGCCCAAGTACAATCAGGAAGAGTGTAAAGAAAGAGACGCATCTTATTGTGCTCCCCTGAAAGTCAAGGTCAGATTGGTAAATAAAGAAACCGGTGAAGTAAAGGAGCAAGAGGTTTTCATGGGAGATTTTCCTCTCATGACCGAAAAAGGCACCTTTATTTATAACGGGGCGGAGCGTGTTGTCGTCACTCAGTTGGTTCGGTCACCCGGACCTTATTATGATGTTACCACAGATAAATCCAACAACAAGCTCTATTCAGCGCAGATTATTCCCAATCGCGGCGCATGGCTGGAGTACGAAACGGATTCCAACGAAGTGATTTCCGTGCGTGTGGATCGCACGAGAAAGCAGACCATCACCACCCTCTTGAGGGCCCTTGCATATAAATCCGTGGAAGAGAAAGAACTGATTGAGAAAAGGAAGAACCCGAATATTTCTGATGCTGACCTGCAGAAAAAAATCCGCAGGTATAATGAGTTCTGCAGTGAAGTCGCAAAGCAGCTCTATGAGGGAACAAATGAAGAAATCCTTAAAATCTTCGGCGAGAACGACCGTTTGGAAAAAACCTTAGCCAAAGATGTAGCAGTGAATTACGAAGAAGGGCTTAAGGAGATATATAAAAAACTGAGGCCGGGTGAACCGGCCACATTTGAGAGCGCCTATGATCTCGTTGAAGCGCTGTTCTTTGATACTAAGAGATACGACCTGGCAAAGGTCGGCAGATATAAATACAATAAGAAGCTTGGACTGGCCAACCGGATTGTAGGATGCAGAGCAGCCGAACCCATCGTCAGCCCCTTCACCGGCGAAGTGCTGGCGGAAGAAGGGACACTCATCAATCGCAATTTGGCCATGGCCATAGAAAATTCCGGCGCGGAATACGTCATGGTTTACAGCAAGACGGTGGAAGGCAGACCGGTGAGGGTTATCGGTAATTGCTTTGTAAACCTTCAGGACTTCGTTCCCTTTGATCCGGCGGAATTGAAGCTTCCCAACAAGGTTTACTTTCCCGTGTTGAAGTGGATTTTGGAGAACTACGAGGGTGAGGAGAACATCAAGGAAGCAATACTATCTTTAAAGAATAAGCTTTCTCCCAAGCACATCATCCTCGATGACATAATCGCATCTATCAGTTATATTCTCAACCTTACGGATGGTATCGGCTTCATCGACGATATCGACCACCTGGGCAACAGAAGGCTCAGGACCGTAGGGGAATTGTTGCAGAATCAGTTCCGTATCGGCCTTGCCCGTATGGAACGTGTCATAAAAGAGAGAATGACCATTCAGGATATTGAGGTCACGACGCCTCAGGCTCTGATGAACATCAGACCGGTGACAGCGGCTATAAAAGAATTCTTCGGCAGCAGCCAGCTGTCCCAGTTCATGGATCAGACCAATCCACTTGCGGAACTTACCCACAAGAGAAGGCTTTCCGCTTTGGGCCCCGGCGGTCTGTCAAGGGAAAGGGCCGGTTTTGAGGTGAGGGACGTTCACCATTCTCATTACGGCCGGATGTGCCCCATCGAGACCCCGGAAGGACCCAACATCGGGCTCATTGGTTCTTTGACCACCTATGCCCGAGTTAACGAATACGGTTTTATCGAGACTCCTTATCGCGTGGTCGACAAGGCTGCCGGCCGGGTTACCGAAGAGATCCAGTATATAACGGCAGATGAAGAGGAGCAGGTAATTATAGCTCAGGCCAACGAACCGTTGGATAGCGAAGGCCATTTCATAAATCAAAAAGTCGTAGTGAGAAAACCCGGTGGCGAGCTGGATCTGGTTCCGAGAGAAGAAGTGGATTATATGGACGTATCCCCGAAACAGGTGGTATCCGTAGCTACGGCTATGATTCCTTTCCTGGAAAACGACGATGCCAACCGTGCGCTGATGGGTTCCAACATGCAGCGGCAGGCTGTGCCCCTGCTGGTAACAGATGCTCCTATCGTGGGCACCGGCATGGAATATATTGCCGCAAGAGATTCGGGAGTTGTAGTGCTCGCCAAAGAATCGGGTACGGTAGAATATGTGGATGCAAACAGAATAAGGATCAGAAGAGATAGAGACAACGGCATCGATGAGTACAAACTGTTGAAATTCAAACGTTCCAACCAGGGAACTTGCATCAATCAGAAGCCCATTGTAAATCGCGGTGAACGGGTGGAGGCCGGAGAAGTCATTGCAGACGGTCCCGCTACGGATATGGGCGAAATTGCATTGGGTAAGAACCTTCTTGTAGGATTTATGACTTGGGAAGGTTATAACTACGAAGACGCTATCGTCATCAACGAGAGATTGATTATGGACGATACCCTGACCTCTATTCATATCGAGGAATACGAGGCGGAGGCGAGAGATACAAAGCTCGGTCCGGAGGAAATCACCAGGGACATTCCGAACGTTGGCGAAGATGCG
>DGEG01000006.1:0-2388 GCA_002385825.1 Firmicutes bacterium UBA3932
AAACTAGAAAAGGACTTCGGGATATTTGCCCTCTTCCTGCATAGCTTGAATAGCTGCGGCAACAGCAGGCAGATCTTCCTTGTAAGTAATGCCGTACCATTTATCCTTGGAATGCAGCACTTCTACAGTGGCCTTATTATCTCTTACTAAATCATTTACGATTCGCGGTAGGAGATATTCTCCTTTCAAAGGATTTTCTTTCAAGGCTTGCCGGAGAAAAGCGGGGAAACCGGTTTCCAGCTCGGAAAGAATTCCCTGGGTAAATCCCCAAAGGTTCATGGAAACTATGGTGCCGGGTTCGATTTTTGTCCAAGTCTTGCTATCATCTTCCGTGTATTCGATTAAATTTCCATGCTTTTCGATGCGGAGCCGTTCGTCAATAGCCGTTAAAAAACCGCCGTCTGTCTGGCATACGCCCCTGGTTACTGAACCGTGTTCTGTCAGCGTATTTTCAATTAGATAACCAACCATAGAGAAACGATACAACTCATCATCCCGTTGCGTAAGTAAACGGTTGTAAATGACTCGGAAAGCATCCTTGCCGTAATAGTCGTCGGCGTTGATAACGGCGAAAGGTCCGTCCAGCACATCCTTTGCGCAGAGGACCGCATGGCCCGTTCCCCAGGGCTTCACTCTGCCTTCGGGAATGGCGAACCCCGGTGGAAGTTTGTCCAACTCTTGATAGACGTATTCAATTTCCATATGGCGGGAGACCGGATCTCCGATTAAAGTTCGAAAATCTGCGTCGATTTCCTTCTTGATAATAAAGACTACCTTCTTGAACCCTGCTTCCATCGCATCGTAAAGGGAAAATTTAATGATAGGCTCGCCGTTCTTTCCGACTGGAGCGAGCTGTTTTAATCCGCCGAATCGGCTGCCGATGCCGGCGGCCATGATGACGAGCGCAGGCTTATGATTCATAACAATTCTCCTTTAAAACGTTACATTTGTTTCATTATAACGCGGGTACGCCGCCCCCCGCAAGGGAATCTTCCTTCCCCGCGGGAGTGCCGATGCTCGAGGCGCCAGATTATTTTAATTGCAATCCGATACTTTTTATATCAAAAAAGTCGAGTAATCATCAAAAGTATTTGCTATTATGAGAACAAGAGAAAGGAAAGAGATCATGCTATATGAATTGAACCATGTAATCGATTATATTGAAGAGAATTTAACGGAGGATCTGTCCCTGGAAGCCATCTCTCAATATGCTAAAGTTTCCGACTATCACTTCCGAAAGATATTTTATTACATTTCAGGTATGACGCTAAGTGAGTATATTAAGAATCGCAGGCTGTCGGAAGCAAATAAAGATCTGTTACGTGGCGAAAAAGTAACGGTTGTCGCTTATAAATATGGCTATGAATCCGTGGATGGTTTTACGCGCGCATTTAAAAAATGGAGCGGTTTCTTGCCATCAGACGTAATGAAAAAAGGCGTGAGCAAATCCTTTCCAAAGTTTTCATTTGTAATAAGCATCAAAGGAGGAAATGTTATGGAGTTTAGAATAGAAGAGAAACCGGCGTTTTATTTAGCAGGAGTAAGCAGACGTGTGCCCATGCAATTTGAAGGTATAAATAATGAAATCGTAAAGCTGGCGCAAAGCATAACAGAGGAACAAAGAGAAGAGATGCATGCCCTTCAAAATATGGAGCCGTGTGAAATTGTAAATGCATCGTACGATGCGGATGAAAACTTCCTAAAAGAAGAAGGGGAACTTACTCACCTGATCGGTGTTTTAACCACAGAAAGCCAAGTGAGCGACCAACTGGACCTAGTACCCGTGGAAGCTTGCACCTGGGCCGTATTCCCCAATGAAGGACCCTTTCCTTCAACGCTGCAGGAAACAATGGCCAAGGTATATTCGGAATGGCTCCCTTCATCGGATTACGAAGTCATTAACGCTCCCACGTTCTCTTTTACCAAAATGGATGAGAGTAAAAAGGATTACGCCTACAGTGAAATTTGGATCCCTGTCCGCAGGAAATAAGAAGAGAGAAGCTTCATTAGAAGCAGGCAGGTCTCTTTCGATGTGCTTGCACTGACGTTCTCGGCGGCAAAATGCGAGATCAACTAAAATGCCCGACTGAATTTATTTTAGTTGATTTTTGCCCGGCAGAAAGGCCAAAATATAACTTCTAATACAAGAAAATCAACTAAAAATAAAAATATCTCATAAATAGTTGACTTTTTCATGAGAAAGTCGACTAAAATAAAGAAATTTTATAAAAATAGATGATTTTCTGTTTTTTCAGCAGGGGGAAATTACATTTATAGTAAAAATGTCAGCTAAAAAACCTAGTTTTACTAAAATTAGTTTACTTAGATCCCCTTGTCAAGGTTGTGAGAATCGGTCAAGCATTTTGCAGAGGTTGATGCAGAGGTTGA
>DGEG01000006.1:2561-4111 GCA_002385825.1 Firmicutes bacterium UBA3932
AGAGGTTGATGCAGAGGTTGATGTTGATATTGATATTGACATTAAGGAGGTAAGGTCATGGCGTTTGATTACAAGAAAGAGTATTCCCAATTTTATAGCCCGCCTAAAACTCCCGTTATTGTAACGGTACCGGAGATGAATTTTCTCGCGGTTTGCGGAAAAGGAGACCCCAATGAGGAAGGCGGGGAATACGACAGAGCTGTGCAACTACTTTATGGCGTAGCGTACACCATTAAAATGAGCCATAAGAGCAGTTATAAAATCGAAGGCTTCTTCGAATATGTGGTGCCGCCATTAGAAGGACTGTGGTGGCAGGAGGGAGTTAAAGGCGTTGACTACTCTCGAAAGGACAGTTTCAGTTGGATTTCCATGATCCGTTTGCCCGATTTTGTGCAAAAGCAGAATTTTGAATGGGCTATTACGGAGGCTGCAAGGAAAAAGAAAATGGACTTTTCCCCGGTGCAGTTTTTCACCTATGACGAAGGGACGTGCGTGCAATGCATGCATCTGGGACCCTATGACGATGAACCCGCCACCGTTCACATGATGGAGCAATATGCCAAGGAGAACGGGTACGCCATCGATATTAATGATAAACGCCATCATCATGAGATTTATTTGAGCGATCCCCGTAAGACAGATGCCTCCAAATTGAAAACTATTATCCGTCATCCGGTGCGAAAACTATAGCGAGTAAGCGCTGTATTTGCATGTTCCCCTGTGATTCCTCAACAACAAATGCGCTAGCTGTGGTATAATTAAGAACACATATACGCATCTTTTGTGAATTTTTGGAAGAGTTTATTGCGCATCTTTTACGCATTTTTGGAGGAGTTTATGAAGCTAATTCGAAATATTCCGTTTGTTATATGGTTTTACGGGTTCCTGGCCAGCATCGAGCCCATTAAGAAAAGCATAAAAAAATACAGAGAAGAAGGCAATCGGGAAATGGAACGGGCTGAAATCCGAAGGGCCGAAGATGCTTGGGGTCAGGCTCTCGTGAAAAAAGCCGGTATTGATCTCAGGGTGTCCTTTTCAGAATCGCTGCCGGAAGGTCCCGTGGTCTTTGTATCCAACCATCAGAGCTACTGGGATATACCGGTGTTTTTTGCCGCTGTCCGGGACAGGCAGATCGGTTTCGTAGCGAAGGAGAGTCTGCGAAAGGTGCCAAAATTTGGATCCTGGATTGCAGACGTACGCAGCGTTTTTATTAAAAGGGACGATGCCAGGGCATCTCTCAGGGCCATTGAAGAAGGCGTCGAGCTTTTGAAACAGGGATATTCCCTCGTTATCTTTCCCGAAGGGACACGGGCTAAAGGGGTAGAAATGAAGGAGTTTAAAAAAGGCAGCCTCAGGCTGGCCGTGAAGGCCGAGGTGCCGGTCGTTCCCGTTACCCTGAACGGAACGTATCACGCTTTTGAAGAGAAGGGATATGTTTCTCCCGCGAGAGTTGATTTCGTCGTCCATCCTCCAATCCACACAAAAGGATTGTCGCGGAAGGAGGCTGCGGATCTGGCGGCGCAGGTAGAGAACATCGTCAGAGCCGGGCT
>DGEG01000006.1:4364-5905 GCA_002385825.1 Firmicutes bacterium UBA3932
GCAAAAAACATTTAATGTGGTATACTTAATTGGCATTGAATTCAGGCAATGAGAAATTGAATGAACTCATGCTTCCTTGCCTTGAAAAACCAAGGCCATCCAAGTCCATAAGGAGGTGAAAAGAATGAACGACTACGAAGTCATGTTCATTATCAATGCTACTTTGGAAGACGAGCAGAAAGAAGCGGCTATAGAGATGGTTAAAGAAATCATTTCTGCCGAAGGCGAGCTCGGAGAAGTAGATGTTTGGGGAACAAGAAAACTGGCGTATCCTATCGAGAAAATGAGCGAAGGATACTATGTGGTAATCCAGTTCAAAGCAAAATCCGATCTCCCCAAAGAACTTGACAGACGACTTAAGATTTCTGATAGCATCATCAGACACATCATCGTCAATAAAGAGAAATAACTCAAGAGAGAAAATAACGCAAGCGATTTATAACGTGCATGATTTGCACAATTTGCAAAATCGTCATAGCCAATACCGGAGCCAAGTTAAGCACCGGAGTCAAAACAAAAGTTAAAAAATATAGAAGTTATACCACAGTGATACCGCAAATGTTGGTAATAAACATACGAGGAGAAACAGGATGAACTGTGTAGTGCTGATTGGTCGCCTGACCAAGGATCCGGAACTCAGATATATTCCCCAAAGCGAGACTGCCGTCGCAAGCTTTACGCTTGCAGTAGACAGGCCTATGGCCAGGGAAAAGACTGCCGATTTTATTCGGATCGTGGCATTTGGAAAGACGGCGGAGCTGTGTGAGCGGTATTTGACGAAGGGACGTCTTGTTGGCATTCAGGGAAGGATTCAAACCGGAAGCTACAAGACATCAACAGGTGAAACTCGTTACACCACGGACGTGTATGCCGACAGAGTGGAGTTTTTAGACTGGGGAGACAGAACGGGAACAAAAGAACCTGAGCATAGACAGGAACCCCAGATTCCGGAAGGCTTCCAGGCTCTGGATGAGGACGATGACGATATTCCGTTCTAAGAAAGGAGTATAAGCGAAATGGCTGAGAAGAGGCGCGGCATGAGAAGAAGAAAAGTATGCCAGTTCTGCGCAGATAAAACAGAAGTCATCGATTATAAAGATGTTGATAAGCTGAAGAAATACATTACGGACAGGGGCAAGATCCTGCCGAAGAGAATCACAGGAAACTGCGCTGTCCATCAGAGGGCTGTTACCAAAGCTATCAAGAGAGCAAGAATCGTTGCATTGCTCCCATATACAGCAGACCAAGCATAAACTAAAGACAAAACGCAAAGAGTCAGCATTTTATAATGTGACAAAACCAATATAGTGTGGCAAAATTACAATTTGCATAGAAAACCGAAAGGCACAAGCGTTTCGGTTTTTTAACATTTAATAGAACAATGAGAGTAAAAACGGCAAGGCCATTGGTGACCAACCACAATTAATAAAACAGTAAGAGTAAAAATGCCGATGTCATCCAGGCGAGGCAATCTACCTTAAATGCAAATGACAAGAAATGGAGTAATACATGGTTGAAAAGTTGTTGGAAAATATCTATAG
>DGEG01000006.1:6084-6924 GCA_002385825.1 Firmicutes bacterium UBA3932
GTTGGAAAATATCTATAGAATAGAAGTTCCGTTACCTGACAATCCCTTAAAATCGCTGAATTCCTATTTGATCACAGGAAAAGAAAGAAACCTTCTCATTGATACCGGTTTCAACCGGGAGGAGTGCCTTCGCGCCATACAGGAAGCCTTTGAAGAGGTGAACGCTTCCCTTTCGGATACGGACTTCTTCATCACCCACCTACACGCCGATCATTCCGGGCTGGTAGCAAAGCTTGCGGGAGATGATTCAAAAGTATATTGCAGCCCGGCAGACGGAGCTCTGGTCAATCTACTTCACGATCCGGACTATTGGGACGAAATGATGGAGCTTTTCGGCCGGCACGGCATGCCGGAGCCTGAGGAAGATGTCCATAAAGGCGAACATCCGGGGCGGAAGTTTAACGGGAGAAAAAATATAGATTTCGCCTTCGTTCAAGACGGTGACGTGATATCCGTCGGAGATTACCGTTTCAGATGCATCATGACTCCGGGCCACACGCCGGGACACATATGTCTTTACGATGAAGAAAAGCAGATTCTCTTCTCCGGAGACCACATTTTGGGAGATATTACCCCCGTCATTTCAATTTCCCAGGCAGCAGAGATGGTTTGCCACGGGAGAAGCGGCAGCCCATATGCTTCACCTGCAGGAAGAGGGATTGCTGTCCGGTGAGCTTGTTGACGGCACCTATCGTTTTACCGTTGTCGGTTGAGACAGTTAAAAGACGCAGGCATCTAGAAGATGCAGGCAAACAAAAAGAAGCTCGCTTGATGATTTCGCGCTGCTGTGATATAATTTAATTTCTAAAAAGAGCTTTCACCTGTCTCTTATACACATCT
>DGEG01000013.1:0-687 GCA_002385825.1 Firmicutes bacterium UBA3932
TACATTGACAGGTATGTGACCATTACCCAGGGAAGCGTATTCTATATGACGGAAGCTCTGGCCAGCCTGGAAGGCCTGGAGAAAGGTCCTGCCGGCAATACATCTCTGGCTGCGGCTTTCGCCCTGGCCCAGGAGCTACCGGAAGATCAGATGATTGTAGTGCAGGAAACCGAGTATACAGGTGCTGGAAAACACGTACAGCCACAGTTGACCTTTGCTAAGAGCAATGGCATCGAGGTGTTTTTCGGAGATCCGAAGGATGAGGTGCCCGGAAAGAACATCGTGTTGCCATCCCATCCGTCATTGATTAAGGTAAAGGATCAGGATCTGGATCAAATGAGGAAATCTCTGATCCGGACCGCGGTAAACACTTACAAGGTAACGCCTACGGAAGAGGATATTGTTTTCCTGGCGGAAGAGACCAAATCCAGCGAGGAATTTGTAAAGCAAGCATTAGCTGAACTGTAACAGAAAGTTGTAAAAGGTGTCAGACACTTATTGCAAGTTTTTGGAGCGCAGGGCTGCGCTCCGGCGAGTACAAGCAAGTGCCAACCGGGCAGGATGGGCCGTCTGAATCGTACGGCACGCAGCGCGTAGCCGTCGAGCGCTCCTTATTACTGACACCTTTAGGTTTAAAGAATCGGATCCAAATGCGGATTCGGGAAGGGAAGGGTGATACAAGATGAA
>DGEG01000013.1:738-12938 GCA_002385825.1 Firmicutes bacterium UBA3932
CACGCAGCGCGTAGCCGTCGAGCGCTCCTTATTACTGACACCTTTAGGTTTAAAGAATCGGATCCAAATGCGGATCCGGAAAGGGAAGGGTGATACAAGATGAAAAGAGCAGATGATTTTGAAGAAAGACGCAAACATCTGGCAAACCTCACCGATGAAGAGCTCTATGAACGGTTTTGGAAACTGACTGAGAAAGTGGTGGACCCATTGCTTGAACTGGGACGGAAGAACACGACACCTTCCATCGAGCGCTCTGTGCTGCTTCGCATGGGCATTTCGTCCCTCGATGCAAAGCCCATCGTCGAAGGCTGCATAGACAGGGGGTTGATCGGAAAAGGGGCCGGCCATGTAGTTTTCAAGCTTGCCAAGGCAAAAAACATTTCCATCCAGGAAGCCGGAAAAATGCTGGCGGAAGGCAAGTGCTGGGATGAAGTCGTTGCCCTGTTCAAAGCGTAAGGGAGGTGCAGGAGATGGAAGATAAAAAACTTGCTCCAAATGAAAAACTTGACATCGAAAATATCCTGAAGGACCTTGATAAATATAGGCCGAAGAGAAGAGGCTGGACTTGGAGAACTCCGGAGCCTGGCCTGAAAATGGGGCCCTTTACCTATCGAGAAGCCACGACTCCCCTGCAAAAAGGAGTGGGGCTTCCCTCTTCCAAATATTTCGACTGGATCGACCCCCAGCCCCAGGCCGTCATCACTACGGAAATCGCTTCCGGACGTTTTGAAGATGATATCCGCAGGATGAGAATGGCTGCCTGGCACGGAGCGGACCATATCATGGTCATCCGTACGGCGGGTCAGTCCCATATGGACGGTCTCATTGAAGGAACTCCCCAGGGGGTGGGCGGCGTGCCCATCACCCGTAAACAGGTCCGGGCCCAGAGAAAAGCCCTGGACTTGATCGAGGAAGAAGTGGGAAGACCCATCAATTACCATTCCTACGTTTCCGGCGTTGCGGGGCCGGAAGTGGCGGTGATGTTCGCCGAAGAAGGCGTCAACGGCGCTCACCAGGATCCACAGTACAATGTGCTTTACCGGAACATCAACATGGTTCGTTCCTTTGTGGATGCCTGCGAATCCAAGAAAGTAATGGCCTGGGCCGATATTGCCCAGATCGACGGCGCTCACAATGCCAACGCCACTGCCAGGGAGGCATGGAAAGTCATGCCTGAACTCATCGTTCAGCATGCAATTAACAGCCTCTTCTCCGAGAAAGTAGGAATTAAACCTGCGAACATCTGCCTGTCAACGGTACCGCCTACGGCACCTCCGGCTCCCTGCGTATTCATGGACCTGCCCTATGCGGTAGCTCTCCGGGAACTCTGCGACAAATACAAGATGAGGGCGCAGATGAATACCAAGTACATGGAAGCTTCAGCAAGAGAAGCAACAGTAACCCATGTTCTCAATATGCTGATTTCCAAGCTGACCAGCGCCGACATTCAATCCACCATCACCCCTGATGAAGGAAGAAACGTTCCCTGGCATATTTACAACATCGAGGCCTGCGACACTGCAAAACAGACATTGATCGGACTTGACGGTCTCATGGAAATGGTTCAGCTGAAGGAAGAGGGACCTCTTCGCAAGATGGTGAGGGAAATCAAGGAGAGGGCCTGCCTCTTTATGGAGGAAATCGTAGAGATCGGCGGCTACTTCAAGGCCGTAGAAGAAGGATTCTTCGTTGATTCCGGATTCTATCCCGAGCGAAACGGTGACGGCATCGTCCGCAAGATCGATGGCGGTGTAGGAAATAACACCGTCTATCCCAGGGACGAAGACTACTTTGCGCCGGTAACAGCCCACTTTGGATATAACAATGTTGCCCAGTACGATCCCGATGCGGTGGACGATCCTGCCAAACTCATCGGCGGATGCACCTTCGAGGATCCGGACAAGATCGTCTTCATTGACGAACTGGACGAACAGGACAACGTCTATGTGCGCCTTGAGGAGACCAAGGAGTACAGGAACAGCAATTTACTCAAGCCCGAAATGGAATGGGCTGCCGACGGCACGGTTTTGGTGACCTTGTTCATACCGGCAAATAAGCGGGTTGCAGAGGTGGCCGCTATAGAATTCGCAAAGAAGATGAATCTGGAAGATCCGGAGGTCATCAACCGGGAAGTCATGCAGGAGGCTGAAGGTACGCGCATCGAGCTCAAGGGCAAGTTGCCCTTCCATGTTGATGTAAACGAGCTGGTCATTCCTCCCGAGCCCCACGTACTTTCCGACGAAGAAATCCGCAAGGATGTGGAAAAATACCCGCTTAAGGTGGTATGCGGCACAGTGGGAGAAGACGAACATTCCGTGGGATTGCGTGAAATTATCGACATCAAGCACGGCGGAATTGAGCGGTTCGGCATCGAGGTCCACTATCTTGGAACGTCGGTACCCGTGGAAAAGCTTGTAGACGCAGCCGTTGAACTCAAAGCCGACGCCATCCTGGCTTCTACCATCATCAGCCACGATGATATTCACTACAAAAATATGAAGCAAATTCATGAGCTGGCGGTAGAAAAAGGCATTCGCGACAATGTAATTATCATTGCGGGAGGAACTCAGGTTATTCCTGAAAATGCGGTCAAGACCGGAATCGATGCGGGATTCGGCAGAAACACCCGCGGTATCGACGTGGCAACTTTCTTAATTGAAAAGAGAAGGGAAATGCGCGGCGAGAAATAATATCTAATATGCAGAGGGATGGTTCTCGGCTCATACACGCCGGAATCATTCCTCTTGCCATACTTTGAGCAACGAATTCAGAGGCCCCTTAGGAGGTAAGGATGAAAATAGACGTTCTGGTTGCCGAAATCGGCTCCACAACCACATTGGTAAATGCGTTTCACAATATAGGCACGGACAACCCTGAGTTCTTCGGCCAGGGGCAGGCGCCAACAACGGTGTTGGACGGGGATGTACGGATCGGGCTGAAGGGCGCCATCGAAGACCTGTGTAAGAATAAAGGCGTGTCCTCCATCGAATACGAGGAGATGCTGGCAACTTCCAGTGCAGCGGGAGGCTTGAAAATGACCGTCCACGGTCTTGTCTACGACATGACCGTCAAGGCGGCCAGAGAAGCCGCCTTGGGCGCAGGGGCCAACATCCACCTGGTAACGGCGGGCCGCCTGCGCCGGACGGACCTCCAAAAAATCAAAGAAATCCATCCAAACCTGATTATGATTGCGGGAGGAGTGGATTACGGGGAAAGGGACACGGCTATTTACAACGCGGAGATGATCCGTTCCCTGGATCTTTCCATTCCCATCATATATGCAGGAAATGTGGAGAACCAGGATGAAATGCGTCTCATCTTCGAAGACGCCAAAGCGCCTCTCTATATCGTTGAAAACGTCTATCCCAAAATTGACGAGCTCAATGTGGAACCGGCCCGAAAAATCATTCAGGATGCCTTCGAGGATCACATCATCCAGGCTCCCGGAATGGAACACATACGGGATATGGTGGGCGGGCCAATCATTCCCACTCCGGGCGCGGTAATGGAATGCGCTAAGCTCTTGTACGAATATCTGGGCGATTTAATGGTGCTGGACGTAGGAGGAGCCACCACGGACCTTCATTCAGTAACCGATGGCTCCGAAGAAATCTCCAGGATCCTGGTCAGTCCGGAACCGAAGGCTAAGCGCACGGTGGAAGGAGACCTGGGCGTCTATCTCAACATGAAGAATATTGTCAACAGCATCGGACGGGACAAGCTGGAAGAAGAGCTTGATTTCGATATCGATAAAGTTATGGAAAACTATAAATTCGTACCTCAAACAAAGGAAGAGGTCCGCTTTGTAGAGCGTCTTACCAAAGAAGCGGTAATCAAAGCAACGGAGCGCCACGCGGGCCGCATCCGCTATGTTTACGGTCCCACGGGAAGGTCCACTTTGGCCGAGGGAAAGGATCTGTCCCAAATAAAATACATTATAGGGACCGGCGGGGCGCTGACCCGACTTCCCGAACGGATCAATATTATGAAGGCCATTGCCAGGCACAATGAAACCGGATTGCTGCTTTTCCCCAATACGGAGGCAGAAATACTCGTGGACAACGACTATATCATGGCATCGCTGGGGGTACTTTCCAAACGTTACAGGGATGCGGCAGTCTACTTCCTTGAGAAGAGCCTGAGGCAGAAGCTGGTATAAATTCCTGAAAAAATTTTACCGGGGTTGCGCGCATGCGTGCAGACGAAAGAAAAACTGTGTGCACTCGTATGTTAATCTGAGAAGGGGGCAATTGACATGTATCCCAGATTGGTATTCGATTTGAGTAAAGTGAAACAGAATTTGGATACGATCAGCAATTTGGTTAAAAAGGGAGGATGTTCCCTCATGATTGTGACCAAGTCCTTCTGTGCCGACCGTCGAATGGCGGAGCTCATAGCCGCCCACCCCGGTGTGGATTATTTCGCCGACTCCAGAATACAGAATATAAAAAATTACTGCGACTTGCCCAAAGAAACGGTGCTTCTTCGCCTTCCCCAGCCTTGGGAGGTTGAAGAGGTGGTTCGCTATGCTGATATCAGCTTTAACTCCGAAATATCCACGATCCGGCTCTTAAATGAAGAAGCTGCCAAGCAGGATAGAATCCACAGAATCGTGCTGATGATCGATTTGGGAGATCTGAGAGAAGGGCTGTTTTTCCGGGAGCGGGATACTATCTATGAGACGGTGGAGGAAATCCTCAAGCTGTCCAATATTCAACTCTTTGGCCTGGGAGTCAATCTGACCTGTTACGGTGCAATAATTCCGAAACACGACAATTTATCCATACTGGTACAGCTTGCCGAAGATATCAGAGCCAGATACAATCTGGAACTGCCCATGGTTTCCGGGGGCAATTCCAGCTCTCTATACTTGATTGAAAAGGGTGAGCTTCCGGAAGGCATCAACAATCTGCGCATCGGGGAGGCGTTTATCCTGGGAAACGAGACGGCTTACGGCCAATGTATTGCCGGCACCAATGGGGACGCCATCGTCTTAGAAGCTCAGATTATCGAACTGAAGACCAAACCGTCCGTACCCATCGGTGAAGCGGGCATGGATGCTTTCGGCCAGCGGCCGGTTTATGAAGACAGGGGCAACATCAAAAGGGCGATTTTGGCCATCGGAAAGCAGGATGCGGATATAGACAGCATGACGCCCATAGACCCGGATATCGATATACTGGGAGCAAGTTCTGATCATCTCATCATGGATGTGACCCCTTCGAAAAAAGAATACAAAGTCGGAGATGTAATTTCCTTTACACTGGGATACGGAGGCCTGTTAAAGGCAGCAACCAGCAACTATGTGAACAGAACGTACATCGGCGATTAACAATCAACCTTGCCTGGACGCACAAAGTATTATATACTAAGTGCTAATTTACTAAGTTGTCGGTTATATATGTGTTTAAAGGCAGGGATTTGGCATGGAAAAATTTTTATTTTCGCTGGGAATCATAGTTGGAAAAAGGAAACGAATCATCGCCGCGTCGACATCCAGGATTAATTCGGAGAATCGGCTCACTATTCCAGATTTCTTGCGAAAAAACAGCATCACCGTTGAGAATACTATGAAAACGGCAAGAGAATTGATAAAGAGGTAAGGGCTATGAAGATAGTTATTTTAGATGGTTATACGGAGAATCCCGGCGATTTGAGCTGGGAGGGCTTTGAGAGACTCGGAGATCTGACCGTATATGACCGGACATCGCCGGAAGATATTATTCCTCGGATCGGCGATGCGGAGATTGTCATAATAAACAAGACACCGCTTAGAGCGGAGACTTTTGCTGCCTGCCCCCAAATCAAATATGTAGGCGTCTTGGCCACGGGTTACGATGTGGTGGATATAGAGGCGGCAAAGTCCGCCGGAGTCGTGGTAACGAATATTCCCACTTATGGGACGGCAGCGGTGGCTCAATACGTTTTTGCGCTGCTGCTTGAGATATGCCATCATGTAGAGCATCATAACAGAGCTGTCCATGAAGGCCGCTGGACCGCAAACCCGGATTTCTGCTTTTGGGATTATCCTCTGATCGAGCTTGCGGGAAAAACCATGGGTATCATCGGTTTCGGACGCATCGGCCAGAATACAGCGAAGATCGCTGCGGCCATGGGGATGGACGTTCTGGCATACGACGAATATCCTAACGATGCGGGTAAAGAACTCGGAAAATATGTCTCTCTGGACGAGCTACTGGCAAAATCGGATGTCATTTCCCTGCATTGTCCACTACTACCCTCTACAAAGGGTATCATCAATAAGGAAACCATAGGGAAGATGAAGGACGGTGTGATCCTCATTAACACGTCCCGGGGGCCGCTTATTGTAGAGGAAGATCTGAAAGAGGCGCTGGATTCGGGCAAGGTTTATGCGGCGGCAGTAGATGTGGTGTCAAAGGAACCGATAGAGGCGGATAATCCGCTGCTCAGCGCGAAAAATTGCATTATCACTCCCCATATTGCCTGGGCCGCAAAAGAATCCCGGGAAAGGCTGATGAATATCGCAGTGGCCAACCTGGAAGCCTTTTTAAAAGGTTCACCCCAAAACGTAGTAAATAAATAACAAAAAATCAAAAGGGACTGTCCCTTTTGATTTTTTGAAAGGTGTGCAGACAGGAAATGAGGAGAATTATAATTGCGCCTGACTCTTATAAAGGAACCCTTTCCGCTATAGAGGCTTGCAATATAATCGAGAAGGCCGCCTTGGAATCCTTCCCGCAGCTTACGGTGGTTAAACTTCCCATGTCCGATGGCGGGGAAGGGTTTGCGGATTCCATGTATTACTCCTGCGGAGGAGAAAAAGTTACGGTAGAAGTAAAGGATCCGCTGTGGAGGGATATTCGGGCTTCCTATGTGATTTTGCAGGACGGAACCGCCGTGATCGAAATGGCGGCGGCCTCCGGGTTAACTCTTCTGCGGAAAGAGGAGAGAAATCCGCTGGAAACCACCTCATACGGGACCGGCCAGCTGATTGCCCATGCATTGGAGAAAGGATGCGAACGCATTATTTTGGGGCTCGGAGGAAGCGCTACCAATGACGGAGGAATCGGTATGGGGGCGGCGCTGGGGATGCGTTTCCTTAACGGGAACGAAGAGGTGCCGCTTTCCGGGAAAGGGATGGAAGCTATCGATACCCTGGATTGTTCAGAAATCCATCCGGGGTTGAAGAAGGCGCAGATTACTATTGCCTGCGATGTGACAAACCCCATGTACGGTGAAAACGGAGCCGCGTACGTGTTTGGTCCGCAAAAAGGCGCGGACCAGGATGAGGTTAAGCGCCTGGACTTTGGATTGAGAAATTTTGCCAAGGTTATTGATCGCTCCATAGATTTTAAGGTGGAAGATATTCCGGGATCCGGAGCCGCCGGCGGAATGGCGGGATTCCTGCTGGCTTTCGCCAATGCAAAGCTTCGTCCCGGCTTGGATATAGTGTTAGAGGCGATGCAGTTTGAAAAGCATTTAAAGGATTGTGATCTTGTAATCACCGGAGAGGGCAGGACGGACCGGCAAAGCGCCATGGGCAAAGTGATTTCCGGAATCGGCAGCCGTACAAAAAAATACGGCATACCGCTTGTGGTACTGTCCGGAACCTTGGAAGAGGGAAGCGAGATGCTTTATGAGGCCGGCGTTACAGCCATGTTCTCCGCCTGCAGGAACTTGACAGATCAGGAAGAGCTGTTAAAGAACGCTGAAACGAATCTATACAATGCGGCAAAAAACCTATTTCGGCTTCTCAAGTATACAAAGTAACAAGCAGGGCATGCCCGATATACAATCTCCTCCAATTCCTTAGGGATTAGCAAGCGACCAGCAGGGACGGTGTTTTTGATATTTTGTTTTCCGGTAATTGAAATATCAAAAGTACCGTCCCTGCTGGTCTCCTATTGGGCACCTACCGCAGTTCTATTTATTAATCTTCCACCAACCTCTTTTCTCCTGTAATCTCCTGGATGGGCTTGATGTTCTGAGAGACCTCTACCGTGCCCAAGTATTCGCCCTTAGCATTTCTTACGGCGAAGTACCGGATGTATACGTACTTATCACCCATTTTGATCCAGAAATCTTCATGGTCTTTTTTGCCCGACATGAGGTCGGCCACAATTCCTTCTACTATATGAACGCTGGCGGGAGGATGACAGTTGCTGACCTGCCTGCCGATAATAGTCTTGGGTCTTGCAAAAATCCTTTCCTCCCCTTGAGAAAAATACTTCACCTGGCCGTTTTTATCCACAAATGTAATATCGATGGGCAGGGTATTCAGCATGGCGTTTATTTCTTCGGGAAGCATATAGCCGGCAT
Source organism: Firmicutes bacterium UBA3932 (assembly GCA_002385825.1). Taxonomy (GTDB): domain Bacteria; phylum Bacillota; class Clostridia; order Peptostreptococcales; family Anaerovoracaceae; genus UBA1426. Next base: position 9,040 of record DGEG01000013.1, read on the forward strand.
CGAAATGCACGTATTCTGTGCCCAACTCTTTTTCAGCCGTTCTCTCTTCCGCTTCATCCTGTGCGGCAGGAAGCCAACGCACTGCCGGTTTATATAGACAATAGCCGATCTCGTCGCTGGCCTCTTCGATTTCCATCCATTCGCCCTGGGTGAGGGTTTCAAGAACCATGGGGAAGAGGATGTTTTCCTCCTTAAAGATCATTTCATTGACCCGGCCTACAGCAGCCGCGGCTTTCTCCAGGATTACCTCTTTACCGGCGCTGCCGTCCCGTAGCAAGGCAAGCACCTCTTTAAGTTCTGCCCGGATTTCGTCATCCACGCCCCACATGACCTTGGGAGGCGCTGTGATGCCGTATTTCTCCATATAGGGGAAGAGCAGATTTTCTTTTCTGGAATAATGCTTGTCGATTTGCCAAAGCTCCTCGAAGAGACCGGCCAGCGTATCTGCGTATTCCTTGCCATCCCGGGATTTTGCCGCTTCAATTGCAGGCAGAATCCTCTCGTTAATGAGAGCTTCAATGGCGCGGTTTTCCTGGCGGAAAGTGTGTATCGGGTGACCCGGGATTTCCGCTTCGTTTTCAGGACGGTGGATTTCCTCTATGGAACCTTTGAAAACCGCCGCGTGGACATCGCAAAGACGCTGCACCTCTTCCACGGGCATTCCTTCCCGTATCAAAGTCTGCTCCATTTCTGAAATTTCAGTGGCGGAGACTCCCTCGATTAAAGTGGCAAACCTGGCTTTTACCTCATCCACACTCTTTCCTTCATGAAGTTCCATGATAAGTTCTTTCAGGACTTTCTGCCGGTACTCCCGGTTGTTGATCAATTCACTCATTAATATACCTCCTACTTTCTTTCCATTATTCCTTGACTTCGTAACCCCTGCGCCGGAATTCTTCTTTTATTGTTTCTAAATCCAGCTTTTTCATTTGCGCTCCTTTTGGAATGGTCATGAAACGGCCTACCGTGGCCAGCATGGCCGGCGAGAGATTTTCAAAGCCCAGTTCCCGCATGATGTCCATGACTTCCGGATATTCCTTACATATATCGCTTACGCTTTTTGAAAAATCAATAATTTTTTCCATTTCTTATGCCTCCTGATAAATCGGAATAGCTGTGTTCATATACTCCAATATACCCAAAACCTGTGATTTCAATAATGTTTAAGGAAAATGAGCAAAAACCCGAGAAATGTGTGGATTATAAGGGGGATAACTTTGAGTTATTCAACTTTTTGCATAGAAAAGGCCGTTTTATGTCTTTTAATACACACATAACTTCATTTTTTGCACAAAATTTAATGGCAGATATTTAAATGGAAGATAGCAGATAGCAGATAATAAAAGTTTAAACATACCGGAAAAATGATATTAATAATAAGATGCGGCAAAGGAAGGCGTCCGGGTGATTCTGCCGTTAAGACCATCAGATTTAATTATGATAAAATAAAATGTTAGCAACAAACAATAACACATAGAACAGAAAGGTTTGGTCATGAATAAAGAGACTATTCGAATCGGAGGAATGACTTGCGCGGCCTGCTCCAGTCGGGTGGAAAAGGCCTTGAATAAAACAGAAGGAATTATAACGGCTTCGGTTAATCTGGTCACGGAGACAGCCGTTGTCGAATACGATCCGGAAAAGATTCAATTGCCGGAAATAGAGGAAGTTGTGGAGAAAACCGGCTACGAGGTTATTCGCAGCGCAAAAGAAGCGCCTGTGGATGAGCATAAGATGAGGAAGGATAAAGAGATCAAAACTCTTCGCATTAAATTTATCCTGTCGGTTATTTTTGCGGTGCCTCTATTGTATATAGCCATGGCCCCCATGGTTCCGGGCATTTCGCTGCCTATTCCGGGTTTTTTGGCTCCGGACCGTTACCCCATGGCATACGGATTGACCCAGTTGCTTCTGGTAATCCCCATTGTTGCAGCGGGATACCGGTTCTATACAGTAGGCTTCAGAGCGCTGGTTCAGAGAAGCCCTAACATGGACTCCCTTATCGCCATCGGCACTACTGCTGCCATAAGTTACAGCCTGTATTCTCTCTATGCAATTGCCTTGGGGAACCCTCATGGAGTTCATGGCTTGTACTTTGAAACCGCCGGCGTAATCATTACATTGATAATGCTGGGAAAATCGCTGGAAGCGCTGGCAAAAGGAAAGACTTCCGACGCCATCAAGAAGCTCATGGGCCTGGCCCCGAAGACGGCTGTAGTAATAGAGGACGGTAAAGAGAAGATTATTTCTATCGAAGATGTGCAGATCGGCCATATCATTTTAGTCAGACCGGGAGAGAGCATCCCGGTGGACGGAGAGGTGGTAGAAGGCCATACTTCAATCGATGAATCCATGCTGACGGGAGAAAGCATTCCCGTGGACAAAAAAGCCGGCGACAGCGTATATGCAGCTACCATCAATAAAAACGGTATGATAAAATTCCGGGCTACGAAAGTAGGCAGCGATACGGCCCTCGCTCAGATCATAAAACTGGTGGAAGAAGCCCAGGGCTCCAAAGCTCCCATTGCGCAGATGGCAGACATAGTCTCGGGCTACTTCGTTCCCATCGTCGTGGCCATTGCGGCGCTGGCCTTTGCCGGCTGGCTCATTGCCGGTGAAAGCTTTGCCTTCGCTTTGACCATGTTCATCTCCGTATTGGTAATTGCTTGCCCCTGTGCTTTGGGATTGGCTACTCCCACCGCCATTATGGTGGGTACGGGAAAAGGGGCGGAGCACGGTATATTAATAAAAAGCGGTGAAGCTCTTGAAACCGCCCACAAAGTCGACACCATTGTCCTGGACAAAACAGGGACCATCACTGAAGGAAAACCCGAAGTCACGGATTTGATTGCTGCGGAAGACATTACGGAGGAGCGACTCCTGCAAATCGCCGCATCCGGTGAAAGGGGATCGGAACATCCCCTGGGAGATGCAATTGTGAGAAAAGCGGAGAATGACGGCCTAAAGCTTTACGATGTTGAAAACTTCAAGGCCATTCCCGGACATGGAATTGAAGGAGTCATTGACGGTGTGCATGTGCTGATCGGCAACCGGAAATTGATGAATGACAGGAATATACAGCTGGGAGAGCTTGCATCACGAGCAGAGCAGTTAGCGGAGGAAGGCAAAACGCCCATGTACATTGCATTGGACGGTGTACTTTCGGGTATTATTGCCGTAGCCGATGTGGTGAAACAGAGCAGCAAGGATGCCATAGTAAAACTGCAATCCATGGACATCGAGGTAGTCATGATCACGGGAGATAATCGCAAGACAGCCCAGGCCATCGCAGGGCAGGTGGGTATAGACAGGGTTCTGGCGGAAGTCCTTCCCCAGGACAAGGCCAGCGAAGTGAAAAAACTCCAGGATGAAGGGCGCAAGGTAGCCATGGTGGGAGACGGCATCAATGACGCTCCCGCGCTGGTTCAGGCTGACATCGGAATCGCCATCGGATCCGGAACGGACGTGGCTATGGAATCCGCCGACATCGTTCTGATGAAAAGCGATCTGATGGATGTGTCTACGGCCATACACCTGAGCAAGAGCACCATACGGAACATTAAACAGAATCTGTTCTGGGCCTTCGGTTACAATGTGGCGGGAATCCCTCTTGCGGCAGGACTGTTTTACATCTTCGGAGGGCCGCTGCTCAATCCCATGTTTGCCGCTGCAGCCATGTCGCTTAGCTCCGTATCCGTAGTGACCAATGCGTTGCGGCTGAGAAGATTCAAACCGTATCATTAGCTACACTGAAAACGAACTAAGACTAGAAGTTAGTTTACCCTTACGGGTTTTTCTATTTATGCCGGTGACGTTTTCATGGAAATGTGCAAAATTTCAATTAGTGCATTATTTATTCGAGAAAAAACGATAAAACTGGGGGTGCGGACAAAAAGTTG
>DGEG01000125.1 GCA_002385825.1 Firmicutes bacterium UBA3932
TAGAAAGGTAGTCTCTAGTCCCCATTCATCGAGCAACCTCTCCCATTCTGAAACACTCTCGGCGGATACGCGAACAATAGTAGTCGCATCACATACCGGAAGGCTAAGATAATTGCCGATTATGGCTTCATTAAGCCAGTTTTCAATACTAATAACTTGGCCGTTGTAAATAAGGTTAAGATCCTTTCTTCTACGCCCAAAAAACAACGCAAGCAGTAGTCCGACCGAGGCTATGTTACATCCATATGGAGGAGCACAAAGAATACGTAGCATCGCCCCAATATTGATCATCGCATTGGCTCCATCATTATTACTTAATTTCTCCTCCATCAGGGTAATAATATCCCGGACCTTGTTATTATGAGGAAGGCTGCGCAAGGAGCCGTCATTATCCAAAATACCCCACGAATCATCAAAGACGGCAATTGCCCGATTCTTGAGGCGGGACCCCAGTCCCTGAATGTATGCTCTATCAAAATTTCCTAGAAACATAGCCCGGGTGAACTCTCTACTATCCTGGGCGGCATTTCCTCTCGCCTTAGCAAAGCCATCGAAGGGAAAAGGAATCCGTTGACTGTAAACCTGATCAAATAGTTGCGTTAACATATTCCTAATGCGAGCCTTTGTAATCTCTCTTTCTGTAGCAAAAATCAAATGGCGGGATCTCTCCAGTTCAGAGAACAGGTTTTCCATCTCTTGAAAAGCGCCTTCTTGCCTATCCATAATAAAGTTGGAGAATTGGGCAGCCTCGCTATCATTCATCTGTTCCTGCAATACCCAATATTCCGCAATTTTTTCTCCGAAGCTGCCATCTGCATCATACAAAAAATGCAAGGCTACCGGAGCTCCAGGATCTTTATCACAACCCAACTCTTCAAGAGTTGAACTTATAATATCCCGAGCAATGTTCTGGATAGATTCTAAATTACTGTTAGGTCCAACATAGCAGTAAATATACTGCCCTTTGGATTCATCAACCGCAGTAGCGTCATGCCAGTTGCGCAGGGCATATCGGATCTGCCCTTTCAACATAGCAACGCTTGCATAGTAAATCCGAAAAGTATAATCTCTGGTTATTATGGCCTGCTTTTCAAAGTCAATATCTAACAACTCTTTTTGGCTCCAGCGACCATAATTCTGAGAAAAAATGTTCGCCCGGTTTTCCGATGAAATCTGTTCTATCTTGGATTTGAGGTACGCTATGAATGCCCTGCGCGGAGCTGCCTCACCAACAATCAAATATTGATTTAGCTGTTCGTTCCATTCCAAAACCCCATATTCGGCTTCCAGCGTTCTTACTGCCTGTATTACCGTTTCAATATCCATACCGGTAAACATGGCCAAAGCATTCAAGTAGTCTGGCTTTGAGGTAACCTTAACCCCGATTTTGCCGGATAGCAAAACTGCTTTTAAAGCTTTGATCTCCTCCGGCGTAAGCTCGTACTGGTAACGATGCATGACGGTTTCATAGCCATGGGCCGATACTCCCTGCAGTCCATACTGTTCCGAGGCAAGAAACTCGGCTATCAGTGATTCATTGCATAGATTGACCGGTCTAATGTCAGTCTGATCCTCTATTTCAAGATCTTCGAATGCCGAATAAACCTCCGCCAAAAGTGACAACGCTGAACGTTGCTGTAAAGATTTGCCGACCGAGGACATCTTGTAAAGCATCCAGGTTGTAGATGGGTGGAGAGGCCAACACCCTTCCCAGATGACTTTCTCGAAACTGTCAAGGTTGCTCCATACTTGATAATTGCTGGAATCTGGGAACCATTTACGGATGGCACTTTGGATTACTGCTGCCGGTTCATCTTGGGCTTGCAGACGGTGTTGTAATTCTCGGGGATTCTTCTTTTCTAACAGGTTAGCAATTAAGGTTTCAAGGTTGGTTGACAATCGAACCTTGCGAACCGAGTCATATCTGGTAACGTACTTTTTGAGATCATCTCTTAGTTCAGGGGCAATACGAGATATGTAAGCCTTTAGCTCATATTGGATAAAACAAATCAAGAAAACTCCATCACTATTCTCCTGTACACCCTCAAACAACTGCTGGAGGGACCCTGAACCAGCAACATAAGGTTTTTGCACAGCAAACTCTAAATAGCGGCCAAACTCGTCAAATATAATTAATAGCTTCCGATACGGCTTACCTTGTCCACAATAGGTTTCTTTAGTGACACGGATAAACTCATGCAAGGACTCCCGTCCTACGGCATAAATGGGGGAACCCATTTTCTGTTCATATATCCTGTTTACTCGTGAAAAGGTTTCATCATCCTGAGCTTGAAGGCCTTTCAGAATATCTTCAAGTTCGATTGGGCCGAATACGTCAAAATAGTCATCGCGCAATGAATCAAAAAAAGATTGGGTGAAAATTTGAGCAGTCTTAAAGCGGGGACGCAGGTTTTCAATTGGTGAGATATCCAGGCCATCTCGATTTAAGGCAATGAGAACCTGTCTGATTATTTCATTGCTTAAGTCGAAATCCTGCATACCATTAATAGTTACTACTAAAAATGGCTGGTCAAGTAGTTTAAGCTTATTTCTGACCCTTGAAGCTATAGCTCTATCAGCCAATTCCAAGTTGGCCAGAATCCGCTGTGCGACCTCGGTATTTGGTTTGCTCAACAAAGTAGCAATGGTTATCCCCAAATGAGACTTCCCGGTTCCATAACCCGCAATGGCTGTAATCATTGGATCATCTTCGATTTCACCAGTTATACGATCTATGATATCTGCCGTGAAACTTGCGGTGTCCACAACCGGACTAACACTGCTTTCAAGATCATCCCTCCTGGCGCCATGATACTCCGGACCATGAAACGCAAAATTCTCAGCGGCCTTATTAGCCAAGGCTTGATCCGTTTCAAACCACCCGATCTGAACCGCGCCCTGAAACAGCAAGTCTTTACGGAATGAAACAATATCAGCAAGCTTCACCGTCATCTCCCTCCCGCTAGGCAATATCGTCAAAAATCAATGGCCACACTTCCTCAGAAACAGCTCGTCTTTCAATAATCCAGGGTTTCATTTGACGATCAACAGTAATGTACCCGGTTTTTTCAATAGACTCAAAAACTCGTTCTATATCAGCCGAGTTCCACCGACAGATATCAAACCATTGGGTATCTCGGTTAAAATCATCGAATGTAACCTGTCCCTGCCCGGGAAAATACTGTTCCAGCAACGATAAAACGTAAGCAGTATAACCTTTAGCATAAACATCGCGTATAGGAGCTTTCTTTATGGTTATTTCATCACCGTTCACAATGAGAATATCGGCCATGCCTAAGGCTGAATCCTCAGTGTAGGTCATAACCAACGGACCAGTACGATTATTACCGGGACCAAACCGGCTGACTAAGTACTCCTCCAACTGTTGTCTCTTAAAAACCGAGCCTAAAATATTTCTGCCTTCTGCAAATACCATGTTCCACGCCGCCGCCCCCATGTTGTTCCGACATAATTTCATATGAAGCAGCCATTGGGTTAACTCTTCGCTAAGAGTCCTGTCTTCTAGATAAATCGTCCGTCCAAATGTGGTAAGTATAGGTTTCTTTGCACCGCGAGCGGATGGTTCAACCAGTTCAATCAATCCCATACCACGTCCATAATCAAGAATCGCCGGAACCTTGCCCGACGATTCGCCCATAGGGATTCCGGTTGCGACGGAAATCTCCCGAAAATTGCCCTCCTTGCCTAAAGCCGCATATTCTACTAAAGCGGAAAGCAGATGTCTTTCCGGAGTAAAGGTCTTGTGGAAGTTTATCGGCAACATAATTTCACCTTCTATTTCCTATCCTCCAATGCTTGAATTCTGATTTTAAATGGCTTGTTCACTACTAAGCTTCCTGTTGAGCTATTCAAAACGGGGCCCAATGAGTAGCATTCACCACGTTGGAGCGAAGCCAGCCGATTTACCCACTCTTCGGGTTTTTCACCGGAAACATCTGATAGAATCTGAGCAAAACGTCTTAGCTCCGTATCCGCCGGTTTAAAAAACAACTTATGACTAGCTTGAAACAACCGATCCTGTTCGTCTCTGTTTAAATTGCTAAGTGTTTGAGTAGCCAGGATTAGGGATATCCCGAACTTCCGTCCTTCGGTCAACATAGTGCCGAGCGGGCTCTTATCGCCATGATCCAGATTCTGCACCTCATCGAGTACGATTACTTTTGGGTTGTCTTTACTGCCACAAGAACGGTAATACCAGTAAAGATCAAACAGAGCAAATTCCGTTATGAGTTGCGCAGAATCCTTTACAAAGCCCATGAGTTGAATGATGTGACATCTTGACTCCCGTTCCGTAAACAGACGTTCCCAAGCTTCCGGATCCTCGGGTCCGAACGGATGCATATCTACAAGCGGCTGAATCTTATTCATTACCGTTGCCGCTGAATTAGCCACCGGCCCTCCTTCGCTGCGGATCTCATCCAAACGCCTCATTAATCCCGTAAGGTTCATCGACTTGTAACTTATAATCCCTTCACGTACTGCATTGTACAAAACTGCTTTTTGCTGTTCCCCGAGCCGGTAGACCCCGGAAAAAACGCCGCTAACTCTATGAGCGGTTGTGGTAGGATCCTCCTCTAATTCAATGTCGTCAATAATTTCACGCTGCTGCCGGAAAGGGTTTACCGGTAGAGGTTCTTTTCGAACAATATGCTGAGTGGGTCTTAACTTTTCTATTACCTGCGGTTCCAGTTGTTTATTGGTAAAGCCATTGGTATAGTCAACAATTAAACTGTTCTGCCCGTACTTTGCTAATTCACATAGTAATGCCTGTATGGTGTACGTTTTTCCCGTTCCTGAAGAACCAAAAACCAAGAGGTGGCGATTGGTCAGCTCGGGATGGCCGAACTCCCAAAAAACCTGACGTCCTCCCTGGAGCAAAGAACCAAGCAGGATTCGTTCGGGTAGCTGAGAAACAACTGCCACATGTGAAGGTCTTTCCCTTTCTCCTTCGGTCTCCGTTGCTGTTTTCTGGCCCAGGCTCTCCTGAGAAGCAACTTCGATAGATGTAACCACTGCGTCTTCGCTAGACTGATGCTCCGACATAACAGTTTCCTTTTCGGAAATGTATCGTGGATCAACTGCTGGCACATTGAAGACTAGCTTCGAATCCCCCCGAAATATCCAAGCAGTAGTCCCATTTAAGCACGCATCACGGATAAAGGCTCTTCCCGCTTTAGCCACATAAATGTGCATTTTTTGGCCCTCAATCTCAAATAAGTAAGCCTGATCACTAGTAAATTCACTGCTATCGATATCCGTCCAAAATGCCATGATGGCTGCTTCCCAATTAATGGAGAAATAACCCTCGCTTAAACGCTCCAGAGCCAGAAGAGTCTTGCGGTAATGGGGCATAGCGGTTTCCCCTTTGCTCGCAATCAACCTGTGTAACTGCATCCACCAGTATCGCTGATCAGGACTGCCTGAAAATCCCCGTTCTTTCTCAACCCGGGGGCGAAACCGCGGGACTAGCTGACGTAGACCGCTCATCACCTGCTGCCTCGCCTTTTCCACAAATCCCTCAGACTGTTGCGCCAGTTTACATTCGATTATTTGGGCATCGATTACGCAATAACCATCAACAATTTTCGTCTTCAGCCTTAGCAAGTCGGGACGACGTTCATCCTCGGGATCGTCAAACCAGTGCAAAAATGCATCCAAGGATATCAGCTCATCACAGAAGGTATTTTCATCCCTAACCAGTAGCTTGCGAACCATGGCATTGGCGATAAATTCCCGCACATATCTCTCAGGGCCAGTCGCATTTATGAGAGATAACCCCGCGATATGTTTCGTCTCGTGAATGAGACTCTTAGCAATCGCGTTGGCATCATTGTGTGAAAGAGGATTTAGTAGGCTCGAAATCTGGGTGCTTATCCGCCCTTCAATATCGGTTAAAAAAAACTGCTGCGTCGATATAGTGTAGTTGTTTTTTCCGAGAGATCCAACTCCGCTTCCAAAGGCAATAATTTCGCGCGACAATGCCCCATCCGGGTTTTGGGTTAATAACAGCTGTTGATCAACCGAAGGATCTATACAGACTACCCAGGTAGAATGCTCATGAGCCACATCGATGACCTTACTCCAGGGAGAAAAATCACTTTTACTGATAACCGCGTATTTCTTGTTCGGGTCCAAAGTACCCTGTTTTAGACGAGCCATAACATTACTGTGTAATGTACTGAGCTGAAAACGGAAATTGCTCAAAACCCTTTCGCGCTTTAAATCCTGCCCCGCACCCTTTAACAAGCAACAAACCTTTTCCAAAATTGGAAATGTAGCGTAATTATCCTCAACCAACGAAAAGTCCCGCAATTCCTGGAATCTGCTCTCGCCAGCATCGATAAAATTAGTAAAGAATATGACATCAAATTCAGTCTTGCTCAATAAGCTGCGGAAGTGTTGAGCATCATTAGACCGGGATACCACACGATAAGATATTGAAACCCGGCAATTGGTGTAATGCTCCATACCCGTTGATAGCGCAGCCTGTTGCCATCGATGTTTCCAAGCATTAACCCAGCGCATAACCGATGAATCATCTTTACTGTCCGAAAAAATGGTTAAGTTGAGTGCATAGGGTCGTGGTGTCTCTTCATTTACAAATCGTTTAATATAAGCATCAATCCCTGAAATGATAGGTTGGATCTCTCCCCCAGAGTAAGCCCCAATGCTTAAGCCGTCTTCGGCATAAGGGTGAAGCTTACGAAAATCCCTTAAGACCTGAGAAATCAGTCGGGAACACTGAGTTTCATGAAATAGCTCCGCATCGGTTATATCGTCATCGTCTTCCTCATCGTAATCCAACAGGAGTCGTGAATTAGTAAATGAAACCGACTCACTAGCCCGTCCGACCAGGTGTAGGTACTCAAAACTTCTTACATTTGTATCAAGAACGTGGTTACCGTCACGCAAAGTACCGTTAACTGGCCGCTGTATGCGCGCCAGATCCACTACCCGTTCCCAATAACGTTCGGCGAAAACCACCTCCGTGCTCCGCCCCAGCCCTTCCGTGACATAGATAGAAAAACTCTCACACAAAAAATTAGATTGATAGAGGATCATTTGCATAAGCGCGGGATGCAGAGGGGTAACAATAGCATTAGGTAAATAGCTATCCCAAGCCCAACCATCGCGCGTCGCCTGTTGATTATTGACCAACATAAAAGCTTTAAGCAACAGCGGTCCTAATGTGCTGATTTCGCCTTCACGCAGATATCTTTCATAGGCTGTGGTAAAAGCCACTCGTAGATTGTCAAAATCCTTTAGAAGGGCGTTAAAGAAACCTTCCTCTTGAAAAGTCCTAAGAAAGTTTTGATACCGCATGGAAAGTTCAACCAAGGGCATTTTTAGCAGATCCATGTTATCCAGCCCGGGAGCATCCAGAAGATCTATAACACGGCAATCACTCTTCCCTAAAGCGATTTCTACCAGACGGTGTACCTCCTCGGCATCACGGCCCATGAAGATTTCGCTCATGTAAGGAATAGCAAAAGCGGGTAGCATCTCCCCGCGCGTTGACCGGCTAAACTCACCATAAGCCCATTCATATAGATTAAATAACACTCGAATCGGATGGTTTAGCGGCATAACCCATTCGAACTGACGTTGAAGTGTTCCCAGAGTGTCACCGGTAATTGCAACGCTGAACTTCAGACTTGGAACGGTCCGTCCGGATTTATTAAAGGAGAGCTCAGGGTTCCGCTCGGGCGACAACTTTGACTCAAAGTCTAGATTTCCACGCTCCTCGTCAATCTTAATGTCTATGCGCTGGGTTATAAAGTCGTCGATTCCTCCCAGCACCAACTGTAGGAACCTCCGGGCACCGGTATTTTGAGCATCATCATCTTCGCCCAGATCAAACTTGAACAGTATACTTTCAACCTTGATGCTCTTAATCTCTTCTTTCATTACAGCATTCCTGGACTTGACATATTTTTTGTAATCACCGAGGGTTAGCCAGACAGCATGCAGAAATACCTCTGGCGGTAACCCAGTCACCCGTTGTATCTTTTTTCGCCCGTTTTCATCATCAATATCCTTTTTTGGTTTGTACCCCAATATTTTTTCATACAAAAAGATAAAGTCAGCACTTAACAGCCGCTGCCTGGCTTCCTCGGAATTGGATTGAATGTATTCCTGCAGAGTATCCAGCATTTCATCTAGGTCATCAAACTCACCTAACTCAGGGCTGTCTGGAGTTGGATGGCGTTTATCGGCGCGGAATTCTTCCAACTTTTTTAAGGCCTTGTCACGATCTTTGATGTCGCGGAAGGCTGAGTAATCATAAAAATCCAGAGCTGCATTCAAGAATCGCTTAAATCCTTTTTTCCCTGAGTACTTGATAAGACTACCCATACGGGGGACCTTAAACCAGGTGAGATTATCCAGGACCAGGTGATAAGCATCCCTACCGCTCATGACTCCTGAACAGTCGAGAGATTCCAGAAAATTACTGATCTGTAGAGGATCCGCCCGGCCTTCCTCATATAGAGCCTTGAAAATGCTGTCAATAGCCTGTATCTCTTTTTTACTGTCATCCAGATCGAACATACTGCCAAAAACTGCTTCCACCCAGGACACAAACGATTTTTTCAAACAGATCCGCCAGACCGCAGTCCGATCCAGGTGATAGAAGTCACGCAAACTAGCCTGGTCGGTAATATGTTCATAACCCGCCAGCAGTATTACCAAGCAATCAACGTCGGGCGTTCGTACCTCATTTCTCAGCCGGGTCAGATTATTGGTTTTGTTATACCAACCCTCGCTACAAATATCCTGAAAGGCCTGATATTCAATTCCGGATAGACGACTCCATGACTCCCCCAATTCTTTGGCTATACCGTATCGAAAGACAACTTTACGCCCTACCATGCGATTTAACTGTTCTCGCACGTCGATACCTATTTTGAAAAGCAAGGTTGCCGGATACGATGGCAGCACGAACTTCAGAGTCGATTCAGGGATCGAAGCTTCGCGCAGAATGTGGTTAGTTAGGGTATTCGCCAGGTATTTCACGGGTTAGTCCCTTCCTTTCTACTCTTCATCACCAAAGGGATTATGTACTATGGAGTAAGCATCCGACAGATCAGTTAAAAATCCGCCAGCCCGTAGCATTTCCTTCAGTGATGAACCGTTCTCCGGCTGAATAGAACTATTGGCTGGCAACCCGGTCCAGATTGCTGCATCAGTAAGGTATTCGCCCTCTACAGCAATCCCATAGTGCTGGTACAATCGGTGCAGGAATTCTTCATAAGTACAGCGCTCGCCAGGGGGTAGGAGCACTGCCACAAGATACCGCATAAGCCGATCAGTCATGATAAATCTGGCTCCTGGACCTCTAAAAGGAATAATCACTTCAAGTTTCTTGCCCAACGATAAAAAGAACTTATGGCCGTACTTTGTATCTGCCTCTTTATAAAGATCCTTGTTGGATTGCCGAGCGTTCTCTTCCAGATCCTTATGACGCAGAGCTTTTTGAATCATGCTCTGGATGAATTGCAGACTGCGATGGGATGCTTTACGTTGTTGACCCGTAGAATCGGCAGTGGAAAAGATCCATGCATAGTGCAGTACCCCGCCACAACCATCCCGAACCGGTAGATCGGCATAACGCACAGCTTGAGCGCATAGACTGCGTAAAACCTGCAAAGCGCAACCAGTCATCATCAATTCAATCCTTTCTGTTGGATCAAGCCGGGCATGAAGAAGCCGGTTAAGTTCCACAGCAAAAAGGTATCCCTCTGGCCAGCTTTCTGCAGGACACCATTGACAGTCCAAAACCTCACTTTCATTATTTACTTTTTCCTGAGTCTGGCGGTCCATTGATTCTATATAAGTAGCCAGACTTTCAAGGCCGTGCGTATACTGTCCCCTGATAGTATATAGCGCATCCTGTAGACAACTATGTAAGGTATATGGGTTTAACTCATTTTTTGTTATAGAATTTGCCCGGTGAAAGTGATTATCAAGTAGAGTCTGATCTTGGCGTAGCGCGTTACATAGTTGGAGGTATAAGACTTCGCCACCTCTAGCCATAAACCGATGCTTGGAAACGCTATAATATTTATGGAATCTCTCAATAGATTCTCCCCATGAATGTGGTTGATCTCGTTTAGCAATTGTTTCATTCCAGATTGTTTCCTGGTTTATCAACCCTGGCGATATTGGAAAAAATGATTGGGCGCACCATGTCCGGTCAAAGCCGGCACCTTGAAATCCACCCAGGAATTCCTCCAGGCACTCTAAAACCTCGTCTGGGTCACCGTTGCTAACATTTATTCTAGTTTTCATTTTTTCAGTTAGCTTTCGATACTGAGTTCGATGAACTTCATGCCTTCCATCAACCCGAGAGTTACCCAAGAGGGCAAACAGTTTTAGATTTAGCCTTATTCCCGGCTTGTATCTCAGCGTTTCGTTGGTCCATGATTGGAGTTGATGCATTGAAGGCAGTGCCTGATCAAGCTTTTCCCCACCTAACCATTTTGGCGAAAAAACTACGGCTAGAAACTCTGCTACCAACTCCAGAATTGTCTGTTCGCTGATAAATCGTTTTCCAAATAAACGAATGCCGGGATTATAATCCTCAACAACGGTAATTTCCGGAAATGGAACCGGCAAGCTCACAAGACCACCTCCAATTGATCACCGGAAAAGATAACTTTCATCAACTGGTAGCCTCTTCCTTTTCCTATTCGGAGCAATCGCAAACTATTATCGCTCAATGAGCTAACAGCATAACAGTCAAGCAGGCGGGCTTTAAATCTT
>DGEG01000115.1 GCA_002385825.1 Firmicutes bacterium UBA3932
AATTTTCAATGGGTGTACATGTCACTTTTTCCTTCATCTTTTTTATAAGCTCCAATACTCCCGCTTCTATCTTGCTAAGATCTTCTGCCTTTGGCGCTCCTTCGAATTCCACGGATTCAATGAAATCCCACTTCATATTGTTTCTCTCGATTATTTCACTCAGTTCTTTCTCTGCACCGCCGGACCACCCATAGGACCCGAATCGGAATGCAATCTTGCCCGTGATTCTCTTCCTGCCAAGTTCATCCAAAGCCGCTGCAACCGGCGGGAAAAGCTTGTACTCATAAGTGGGCGCTCCGATTATTATCCCCGCTGATTTAAAGGCCGTCGCCACCATCTCGCTGTCGCTTTCCTGCGGCATCTCCAGCTTGTTGTATTTGACGCCTTCTCTTTGAAGTATTCTTTCAACGTGGTCAACAGCTTTTGCAGTCATGCCGTACATGGATCCCCACAAGATAGTGACCTCATCTTTGCCGGCTCCTTGGGCATATTTTGAGAACCTGGAATAATCATCTATGATCTTTTGCGGATTTTCCCTGTAAACCGGGCCGTGGCCGGGCGCTATAATGCTCACTTCCAGCTCTTTCGCTTTCTCAATTGCCTTTCTCAGGTTCGGCGTAAAAGTTGTCATTACATTGGAATAATACCTTATTCCTTCGAATTCAAAGAAATCTACCTCTTCCGGCGTCATCTCATCGTGAAAGCAATGGTCCACCATCCTGCCGAATGCTCCGAACATATCACAGGAGAAAAGAGTTTTTGTATCTCTTTCGTAGGTGTACATGGTGTCCGGCCAGTGGACGTTGGGTACCGGATGAAAACTTAATACCTTCCCTTTCCCCAGGTCCAGAGTGTCCCCTTCTTTAACAATCCTTATCTTGTCTTCACCGTAAAAGGAGGCAACCATCTTTGCGGCTTTGTCCGTGCATATTATTGTAAAATCACCTTTTATTTTTCGGAAATTTGAAATCCAGCCGGAATGGTCCGGTTCCATATGATTAACTATCAAATAATCGATATCCTGGAGCCGGACACCTATTTCGCCCAAGCTTTCATAAAGGGTTTCAGGTATCCCGTCCCAACCGATCACACCGTCGATTATCGCAGTCTTCTCTCCCTGAACGATATATGAGTTAAGGGTTACCCCGTTTGCGATCTCCCAAATACCCTCAAACAGTATGTCCTCAACGTTCATAGTAAGCATATGTATCCCGTCCGCAATTCTCAACTTTTTCATCCTTTTCCTCCTTGAATCTATGATGGCAAGCTGTACTCGCAGTCAAAGCCGTACTCTTTTAACAATTTAACAGGCTCATTCCGCCCCATCTAACTTAAGCAGGGCCTCCTCAACGCTCGGAACAAAGTAAATACTGTTTCCATTATTGCATTCATATATGAAGTCCTTAAGAGCTTTGCTTGTGTATTTCGAATAGTCTCCCACAATGGCTATTTTTTTACGATAGTTTATAAACTTCTGCAATATTTCGCCTGCGATTACGGTGCTCAAAACAAAGAAATCATCGGCTATGCATGATTTGTGGACTATAAACTTATCGCAATCCGTTTCGTATTGGGCGGAGGCTATCAAATCTAACGCGGATTGCGCATCATTGATGATTATTTCATCCGAAACAATCAGCGCAATATCTTTTTTCTCACCTAATATTTCGTACTCCATGTTTGTTTCCCTCGTTGTTTGTTTTATATTTGGAACCCAAATAATAAATCTCTCACACAGTAGCTTTTATTTCATTCAATAGCTTAACATATAGCATTACACTTACATCATGAACATTCTTTTCATCGCGCTCATCCTTCGGGTGAAAACAAAACGCGAATATCAGTATTATTATATTCTACCACTTTTTTATCCACTTCCTAGCACTTTTTTATCCGCTTCCTAATCCCGTTAAATAGGTTTTGGGAAGTCATTTCCCCATGAAAAGCAATATGCCCCCATCTTCATTAAATTCAACAAATGTTGTGAAACCCAAACTTGTCCAATTATGTATGCTATCATTTATTCCAGTGCTATTTGTGAGTTCACTGCTCAGTTCCAATCAGCCTTCTATGATCTTCAAATAGAATTCCCTGGCTCTGGGCCCGTCAAATTCGCAAAAGTAGATTCCCTGCCAGGTTCCGAGCATAAGCCTTCCGTCCTGAATTATCACTGTGCAGGAGGATCCCATGAGAGAAGCTTTTATATGGGCATGGGAATTACCTTCAAAGTGACGATAATCTCCATTGACAGGATAAGTTTTGTCCAATGTGGAAATAATGTCCCGTACTACGTCCGGATCGGCATTTTCGTTTATTGTAACTCCGGCGGTCGTATGAGGCACATATATCACCGCGATACCGTTGCGTACGTTACTGTTTTTCACATCGTTGGCAACCGTACCGGTTATGTCGATGAACTGCTGTTTTTTGGTGGTTTGTATTCTATGGAGCATATTCCCCGCCCTCCTTGATTCTGATACTCTATAAATATTTTACCATGCGGAAATCCTTATTTTACATACATCTTGCTATTATACCCTTATGATTGTGCAAAATTTTAGATTGTACGTAGATTCACTCGTGGTATTTTTCATTTTTGGGCAACGCTTGTACGTTGATTTGCATGATAATTGTCCCCACCCACATACGTATAATCTTAATTTTTGCACACTCGGGGGTGCGGACAAAAAGTTGG
>DGEG01000104.1:0-4538 GCA_002385825.1 Firmicutes bacterium UBA3932
CCTGTCAGGGCAACGATAAATCCTGCCCCGGCAGACGGCTTTATATTCCTGACCGAAATTCTGAATCCGGACGGCCTGCCCAGCTTCTTCGGGTCATCGGTCAGCGAATATTGGGTTTTTGCTATGCAAACCGGCAAATTCCCATACCCCAAGGCTTCAAGCTCATCTATCTGTTTTCCGGCATTTCCGGCGAAATCGACCCCATCGGCTCCGTAGATTCTTTTGGCAATGATTTCAATTTTTTCGCGAATAGAGAGATTTTCACCATAGGCGAAGCTGAAGTTGCCCTTATTACTTTCAGCGATTTTAACCACTTCCTTCGCCAGTTCGATGCCGCCTTCGCTGCCCTTTGCCCATACTTCGGACAGTACTACATTGACATTCAACTCTTTGCATCTCTCTTTAACGTAGGTCAGCTCCGCAAGGGTATCCGTGGGAAAACGGTTCAGGGCGACAACTGCCGGAAGCCCGAATACGCCGGTGATGTTTTCCACGTGCTTCAGAAGGTTTTCTATACCTTTTTCCAAAGCTTCGATATTCTCAATATTAAGAGCCGACTTTTCAACGCCTCCGTGAAGCTTCAGAGCCCTTACAGTAGCGACGATAACAACGGCGTCCAGTCTTAAACCGCTGAGTCTGCATTTAATATCAATGAACTTCTCAGCTCCGAGATCTGCTCCGAACCCTGCTTCCGTTACCGTATATTCTCCCAGTTTAAGAGCTATCTTTGTCGCCATGACGCTGTTGCAGCCATGGGCGATGTTCGCAAAGGGGCCGCCATGTATAAAAGCGGGCGTGTGTTCCAACGTCTGAACAAGATTGGGTTTTAACGCATTCTTCAATAATGCCGCTACCGCTCCCTGCACTTTCAGATCCGCTACGGTTACAGGTTTCCCTTCGAAATCGTAAGCAACGATAACCTTGGAGACCTTTTCCTTCAAGTCCATCAGATCATTGGACAGGCAAAGGATGGCCATTATTTCCGATGCAACCGATATATCAAAGCCGTCTTCTCTCGGCGTCCCGTTCGCTTTGCCTCCAAGGCCGTCGACAATAAACCGCAACTGCCTGTCATTCATATCGAGGCATCTCTTCCAGATGATTCTCCTGACGTCTATATTGAGCGCGTTGCCTTGCTGGATGTGGTTGTCCAATATTGCGGCTATCAGATTGTTGGCGGTGGTGACTGCATGAATGTCGCCTGTAAAGTGAAGGTTGATATCCTCCATCGGAACTACCTGCGCATAACCGCCTCCCGCAGCTCCTCCCTTTACCCCGAAAACAGGTCCCAACGAGGGTTCCCTTAATGCGATGACCGTCTTCTTCCCGATTTTTCTCAACGCATCTCCAAGGCCTACAGTTGTTGTAGTTTTGCCTTCTCCCGCAGATGTGGGATTGATGGCCGTCACCAGAATCAGTTTTCCGTTCGCTCTGTCTGCATATTTATCCAGGATGTTGTAATCAACCTTTGCCATGTATTTTCCATAAACTTCTAAGAAATCATCGTCAATGGAAAGTTCTTTTGCAATTTCATTAATATTGGAAAGTCTCGCTTCCTGGGCTATTTCTATGTCGCTCTTAAAGCTCATACTTCATCCCATTCTTCTTGTTTCGCAATGCGAAATTACGTTTCGTTATCTTGTTGCTTAATTATAACCTCCGCATAATATCAAGTCAAGTTCAATACTCAACGCGATTCCTGCAATATGTTGCAAAAATCGCGTTGCACAAATTTCCTTTTTCGTCATCGCACTTTTGAAATTAATGTGAATCAACAAGAGTCTAAATGCTTATCAAACATTTTCCGGTATCCATCCACAGTTAGAAGTATATTGTAGCATTCCGGTCGACGGTCACGATAATTAACATGCCGGATTCGCCTTTGATCAAGTGCATCCAAATCAAATGTTCTTCTGCGGCTTTGTCTACAGTCCGAAGATTCCAACAGAATGGAATCTTTTCTCTTTTTCTTTAAAAATCTACCGGCCGTTGTTCTCATTCTCCTTCAAATGGAATTTGTGTTCCACTTTCACCTCGATTTTCTCATCATAGCAAGAGAACACCCTGTCGATGAAGGTCGGATCCTGCCTGGGTGTGACCAGGCTCACGATGGGCACGATCACCAGCGACGCAAGGATTGCAACAGCGCCTGCGATAGGCGCGACGGTAAAGCCCGTCACCAGATTTGCCACATTGATCACCAGGGACTGGATAATGGATGCCCAAAGCGCCGCCTTATTTGCCCGTTTCCAGAAAAGTCCGTACAGGAACGGTCCGAGGAACGCGCCGGCCAGTGTACCCCATGACAACCCCATCAGCGTGGTGATCAGGTTGTTCGGGTTGATCGCAATGACCACCGACAGCACTACAAAGAGCACGCACAGCCCTTTGATGATCGCTACCTGTGTCTTGTTGCTCATATCCTTAATAATCGTCCCTTTAAGGAAATCCAGCGTAAAGGTGGAGCTGCTGGTAATTACCAGGGAGGAAAGGGTGGACATGGATGCGGAAAGCACCATGATGATGACAAGTCCGATGAGAATATCGGGCAAAACGCTTCCCAGCATCTGGGGAACAATGTCGTCATAGGCCACACGTCCGTCAGCGCCCGGAGTGTAGAACAGACGTCCGAAAGCGCCGAGGAAGTACGATCCTCCCGCAATAATCAGCGCAAAAATGGTGGATATAATGGTCCCCGCCTGAATCGCTTTTTCGTTCTTGATGGTGTAGAATTTGTGGACCATCTGCGGCAATCCCCAGGTTCCCATGCTGGTCAGTATCATCACTGCAAGCATTGCCAGAGGCACCGGTCCCAGGAAGGAAACGTAGGCTCCTTGGAGCTCCGGCACCGTCTCTGACGGAATCTGAGAAAGCTCAGCTATGGCCGCCATAAGCCCTCCCTTGGAGCGAAGAACCACAAAGATGACGGAAATAATGCTGATAACCATAACGATTCCCTGCAACACGTCATTAAACGCAACCGCCACATAGCCGCCAAGGACAACATAAATCCCCGTGAGCACGGCCATGCCTATGACGCAGTAGATAAAATCTATTCCAAATGCCATGACAAAAAGCTGGGACAGCCCTTTATACACAGACGCGGAATAGGGCACTAAAAATACGAAGATGAGGATGGAAACTACAACCTTAAGCACATGGCTGTCGTATCTTTTGCCGAAGAAATCCGGCATGGTAGCAGAATCCAGATGTTTGGTCATAACTCTGGTGCGCCTCCCCAGAACGACCCAAGCCAACAAGCTGCCTAAAATCGCGTTTCCGACACCGATCCAGGTAACGGAAAGTCCATAGTTCCATCCGAATTGGCCCGCATACCCGACGAATACAACTCCCGAAAAATATGTAGTGCCGTAAGCAAACGCACTCAACCAGGGACCCATGTTCCGTCCGCCGAGCACGAAATCATTCACATTTGTGGCATGCCGCCTGCAGTATACACCGATTGAGACTGTAACTGCAAAGAAAAGAACCATCATCAACACTTTTTCAAACATCTTCTTCCTCCCGTCTCAACATATTAAAAAACCCGTCCTCTGATTTCTCAGAGGACGGGATTGCTTCCCGTGGTACCACCTCAGTTTGCGGAGATCTCGCGATCTTCCGCCTCCTCGAGTACGGCGCAATATCTGTATATCTGCCATCTGCGCTTATACTCCAGCACTGTAACGGGTGCGCCCGTACCAGCCTACTTAGGCATTTCGCCTGTTCTGTGGCAAGCTCGCGGAATGTATTCGGAAATCCATTATCACTTGCGCCTCTCACCAACCGGCAACTCTCTGTAGCTTCCTGGTTTCTTACTTCTTTCCGGTCATCGCTTTTTTAATATTGGAGCTAATGTACCATTCATTTTGCGTCTTGTCAACAATTTTTTTGTTTTTCTTTACTGGTATCTTCCGGCAACCAATTAATAATTTTAAAGAATTTGGGGAAATTATTCTCGAAAGGAAGTGATGATATGAAAAAACTTGTACTTTTATTGGTCATTATAGGCGCCATCAACTGGGGACTCATAGGATTTTTCCAATATGACCTGGTTGCGGCAATTTTCGGCGGGCAAGCTGCCATACCCAGCCGTGTTATTTTCGCAATCGTAGGATTGGCAGGAATTTACGCAATTACTTTCTTGTTCAGGCGCGGCGAGGACAAAGTCGCCACCGGCACTTAATCGCAACCTGTATTTGGTGCCTCTTGTATTTGGTGTCTGCATTTGGTGTCTGACACTTTTTACAACTGACGCGCTCCCGCATAGCGGGTGGTTTTCTGTTTCGCACGCTTTGCGTGCTCAACTGGCTTATAAGCCTGTAATGTAAAAACCGCACGCAAGGCAATTCCCGCGTGCGGTTTGTTTCCGTCTATTCCAGCGCGATGGCGCAATCATAGCGCCATCGCGCATTTATACAGCATTTATATATTTACAGCTACCTTACTGTGTGGATTCTTTGGTCTTAGTACTCCATCTTCTTCAGGTTGGGGCTGATGATCAGTTTGCACTGGGTCGCTTCCTGAACCTGCTCTAC
>DGEG01000104.1:4831-9591 GCA_002385825.1 Firmicutes bacterium UBA3932
ACTACATTGATGGCCGTATAAGGCAGCGTACATTCAGTCAAAATCTTATGCTTGCCCTTCTGGGTATGAAGCATGGCTATGATAACCTTCCTCGCTCCTACCACCAGGTCCATAGCGCCGCCCATTCCGGGAACCATCTTACCGGGGATGATCCAGTTGGCCAGGTTACCCTTCTCATCCACTTCCAATGCCCCTAACACCGTCGCATCCACGTGTCCTCCACGTATAATTCCAAAGGAAGTAGCACTGTCAAAGAACATGGCATCGGGGTTTACTGTTACATACTGGCCGCCGGCGTTGACGATATCTACATCTTCTTTGCCCGGCTCCGGTGCCGGTCCCATGCCCATAATACCGTTCTCGGACTGAAGCACAATGGTGACCCCTTCCGGAAGGTAATTCGCTACCATAGTAGGAAGGCCGATTCCGAGATTTACGACGTCACCGTCTTTCAATTCCCTCGCAACTCTTCTTGCGATAATTTCCTTTAAATCTGCCACGGTTTCTCACCTCCTACAATAGCATCTACAAAGATGCCGGACGTTACTACGTTATTCGGATCGATCTCACCGACTTCAACAATCTCGCATGCGCCGACGATCACATGATCTGCCGCCATTGCCATAAGAGGATTAAAGTTTCTCGTGGTTCCGTTGTACGTCGTGTTTCCGAACTTGTCCGTCACCGATCCGCGAATGAAGGCAAAGTCAGCGCGGAGAGGCAACTCGAGAAGATAGTCTTTTCCTCCTATGTTGATAACCTGCTTACCTTCCGCTACTATGGTTCCTACACCCGTGGGAGTCAGGATACCGCCAAGTCCGGTGCCGCCTGCACGGATTCTCTCAGCCAATGTGCCCTGGGGAACCAAAATACATTCGAGCTTCTCTTCCTCTACGTCAGTGTTCATCCTTCTAGCTACCTCCGGATTGAGGCCTACATGGGAAGCAATCAGGGTTTTGATTTGGCCGTTTGCAAGGAGTTTGCCCACTCCTCTGTCCGGATAGCCTGCATCGTTGCAAATGATTGTCAGATTCTTAACATTTCTTCTCACAAGAGCATCGATGAGAACCTCCGGAGTCCCGCAAGCCATGAAGCCACCGACCATAATGCTGGCGCCGTCCGGAATAACGGCAACGGCTTCGTCAGCTGTCTTGATTTTGTCGATCATGCTATCACTTCCTTTCTACCTAAATTCTATTACGCCTTACAATTTCCGTCAATACAAATGATGCTACATGTTCTGCATAGGTATTCGGCCCGAACCCGGCATCATAACCCAGTTCCTGGGCCAGCTCGTGGGAAATCCTCGGACCCCCGCAGCAGAGAATGACCTTGTCCCGAATCCCTTCAGCTTCCAACAATTCCACCAATTCGGTGAGGTTCTTTATATGCACATCTTTTTGAGTGACAACCTGGGATACCAGAATAGCATCTGCCTTCAGCTCGATAGCCTTGGCTACCAGCTCTTCGTTAGGAACCTGGCTTCCCATATTATGAGCCTCGATGCCCTTGTAGCGCTCCAGCCCGAAGTGGCCGTGGAAGCCTTTCATATTCATGATGGCGTCGATGCCCACGGTATGCGCATCGGTACCCGTGCAGGCGCCGACGATAACCACATCCCGCTTGATGTTCTCCTCGATATATTTTTCACATTCAAGGCGATCCATCACTTCCCCTTCCACTTTGGGAACCTTGATGGAAGAGTAATCCACCGTGTGCTGGCACTTTCCATAAACGATAAAATATGTGAAGTCAACCCCAAGATCCTTGAAGAAAACAACGTTAGGCTCGTCCAAACCCATCTTTTTCGCCAGTTGTTTGGCCGCCTCATTGGCCTCATCGCCGGCGAGGACGGGGAGAGTGAAAGACATCTGGACCATGCCGTCGTTCATAGTGTCGCCATAAGGCTTAACCTTTGTAAAATCAACCGTGGCAGTTGCCGTCGTATTATTGCTACCCATTATTTTGCACCTCCTAACATCAAGGGGATAAAGGGATTGAAGTACTCATCGTCTTTCGCGCAAACGCCATCTAGTCCTTTTCCTCCGTCCCTTGCCCGCTTCACGCCACCGAATTTACCCTGCTCAATGGTGGCGAAAAGGCCTTCTTTTTCAATATTGCGGAGCAGTTTTTCCGCTTCGGCCAATACGCTCTGGGCCCTCTTCTGGATGATGCCGCCTTCCTTGAATTCAACTTCCTCGCCGAGAGCTCTCGCGTTGTTGAAGATGTAAGAAGCATTCTCGATGGAGAGCATCCTGTCATGGAGATGAGGCGTGTGAATGGCCTCTGTCAACATGCCCAGCAGCTGAATTGTCTGGCCGGACCATACGGATACCAGGTTAAACAGCGCATCCTGAATATGGCCCTTGAAGATGTTGCCCGTCATGAACTTGGTGGGAGGCATATATTTAAGAGGTGCCTCAGGGAAAATCTCCCTGGCCATGATAGCCTGTGCCAGCTCATAAAGGAAACCGTTCTCCAGATCCGGATCCATTTCGAAGGCATGGCCGAGACCCATCTGATTGGCAGGAATGTTAGCCAATACGGCAAATTGCTCATTGATGAACTGGGAAGCCAGCACGGTGTGAGCTTCTTCATAGGCATCAGCGGTGGTGAGATAGTTGTCCTCTCCGGAGTTGAAGATGATTCCCGAATAACCGATGATGACCCTGGAGAAATACTGGTCTACCAGAGTTCTTTGCATGTTGATATCGCGGAACAAGATGCCGTAAAGCGCATCGTTCAGCATGACGTCAAGACGCTCAATGGCGCCCATGGCCGCAATCTCGGGCATGCACATGCCGGAGCTGTAGTTGCAGAGCCTGATATATCTTCCCACTTCCTCGCCCACTTCGTCGAGAGCCTTTCTCATGAGCCGGAAGTTTTCCTGGGTAGCATAGGTTCCCCCGAAACCTTCCGTTGTAGGTCCGTAGGGTACATAGTCGAGAAGGCTTTGAGCGGTGGTACGGATGACGGCAATGACGTCCGCACCCTGCTTCGCCGCCGCTTTAGCCTGAACGATATCTTCATAGATATTGCCCGTTGCAACGATTACATAAAGATACGGCTGCTTGCCTTCACCGAGGGTATTGAGATAATGCTCTCTCTTTTCCCTCTGAGCCTTGATCTTGTTCAAGGTATCCGTTACCACGGGAAGCAGCTTTTCTTGAGCCTCTTCCACCGTGGCCAGCGGCAATTTCATGAGATCCAGTTCGCCTGCCGCGACTTTTTCAGCAATCTCCTGAGGAGAAAGCCCGGTCTGGATCATGGCATTCCCGATCCAGTAGGCAGCCCCCCTGGGCAGCCCGCCGCCATCCTTGATGGCATCCACTACCACGTTGGGCAGCGGTGTATCCACATCATCTACGCCGTCGATTCCAAGCAGTCTCACCACGGTCCTCTCTGTGCTGACAGTGGTATGCCTGTCGATGAATTTCTGCATGTCGGCAGCAATGCCCGCCGCGCATGATCTGGCGCTTTCGATGATTTTGGGATCTAAATTCAGTTTACTTTTCATCTTTTGGATCCTCCATATATTTCCTTGCCTGTTCTATAATTTCACGGTCAATACCGAGCATCTGCGCTATGTTCAGCGCATCTTTCGGAATTTCTTTGTTGTCCGCCACTTCGTAGAGCCTGTAGTCCATGTACTTGCTTATAATCTCGATCCGCTCTTTGCGGTTGGCATAGCGGATCTCCCTTGTCAGAAGCTCATAATCCACCCCCGCCAAACCTCTCACCTGCATGTTCCTGACCTTGCCCGCAGTCACATTATCGAAATGGGTGGTGATCACGCTGATATACGATTTCTCGCTCAGATAGTTCACGATGCTCTTTGTCAGAGCCATCCCTTCCACGGGATTTGTTCCGCTGGCGATCTCGTCGATGAGCAGAAGCGCCCTATCCTTGCTGCGATCGAGAATTTCCTTGAGCTCTTCCATTTCACTGCCAAAGCTGGATAAGCCTCGCTGCACGTTTTGACTGTCGCCGATGAGAATATGAACGTAGCTGGAAAGACCTATCTTCGCCCGGCTGCAGGGCACATAAAACCCGTGCTGCGCCAGCAAAGAGCATTGGCCCACCATTTTAAGAGTGATGGTCTTGCCTCCCATATTGGCACCGGTAATGCAGGTTACGCCGTCCTTAAGGTCGATGGATACGGGACAGTAGTCCTTGCCTTTCTTCCGGAGGATTTCCTCCACCACAAGCTGGCGCCCGTCCACCAGTTCCAGTACATGTTCCTCAACGATTTCCGGTTTTACGCAGTTGTTATTTAAAGCGAAAGAAGCTTTTGCCAGATTGAAATCAAGCTCTCCTATGGCGGTGCAGTTATCCAGAAGCAACGACTGGAATTGGGCTACTTTTTTCGAAAGCTCCTCCTGAATCCTGAGTTCTTCCTCCTCGATGGCCTCGTTGAGAGTCTCCATATCCCGTTTGAGCCGGTCCACTTCGTCGTTGCTTGCAAGGGTAAAAGTGGCCGTCATGTAATCCTCATCATCCAGGCTGAGTTCCGGTATGCCTTGGGCCTTTTCCATGAGCTGCTTATCGGCCTTGGGCACCTTGTACTCAAACTTGGGAGTCATGATAATGCCGTAGGCCCCTTCCACCTTGCGCTTCAGTTCCTTTTGAACTTTCCGAATGTCCAGTTCGATCTTTCTCTTGTCTGCCCGAAGTGCGGCAAGCTTTTCAGAAAAAACATCGTAGATATAGAAAGTGTTGATCCGCTCTTTCCCCGGATCTAAAATGTCGAGCAGTTCCGT
>DGEG01000020.1 GCA_002385825.1 Firmicutes bacterium UBA3932
GTATAATATATAATAAGAGATATAACAATGCAAGATTTTTAGAAAAGAGTGGTAAAAGATGAAAGATAACAGCAAGATTTCCAATGCAGTAATCAGAAGGCTTCCTCGGTACAGGCGGATACTGGAGGAACTGCTTGCGAAAAATGTTGAACGCATTTCTTCAAACGAACTGAGTGCATTGACCGGTTATACGGCATCTCAGATCCGTCAAGATTTCAACAATTTTGGAGGTTTCGGCCAGCAGGGTTACGGCTACAACGTCAAAAGCCTGTTTACGCAGATCGGGCTGATCCTTGGGTTAGACAGAGAGTATAAGATGATTATTGTAGGCTGCGGCAATTTGGGACAGGCAATTGCCAATTACGCCAACTACTACAAGAGAGGCTTTATAATAACAGCCATGTTTGATGTCAACCCGAAAATCATAGGTATTAAGATAAACGATATCGAGGTTCAGGATTACGAGAACCTGGAAGAATATCTTGAGAATAATCCTATCGATATCGGTATAATATGTACAACAAAGAACAGCGCCCAGGATGTGGCGGACAAACTGGTGGCCGGAAAAGTAAAAGGAATCTGGAACTTTGCTCCTGCAGATATCCAAGTCAGCGACGATGTCGTGTTGGAGAACGTACATCTTAGCGACAGCCTCAACACTTTAACCTACTATATCAATTACAACGATCGTACGTAAATCAATGCGCGGGTTGGTAAATTAAAATAGTTGTATTGAGCCAAAAGCCCAAAAAAGAAATAACCGTTTCTCAACGAAACGGTTATTCAGTCTTTATTGGATGATGTAGATGGCAACCTATTCGCTTACCGGAGCATCTACCGGACATACGTCTGCGCAGGCGCCACAATCGATGCACTTGTCAGGGTCGATAGTATAAATCGGATCGCCTTCCGATATGGCCTCTGTGGGGCATTCGGGGGCGCAGGCTCCGCAGGCGATGCAGGATTCGTTGATTACATAAGCCATGATAGATAATCCTCCTTTAAGTATTGTCTGCCTGTGTTGTGACCAAGCAAGCTAATTATAACAGAGCAATGTTAATTTAACAACATTTTATTAAAGAGTATTAAAGAGGACCTCCATGAAAATCTATGGGTTGTACGGGAAGAGCGGAACCGGAAAAAGTTATCACGCAATGAGCCTCTGTCGAGAGCTGGATTTGGAAGCCATCATTGACGATGGCTTGTTTATCTATGGAAACCGGGTGCTGGCGGGGATTTCCGCCAAGCGGCAAAATACGAAGATAAAGGCCATTAAAACTGCGCTTTTTACCGACGTGGAACATTGCAGAGAAGTGAGGAATAAAATTCAGGAGGTGAATCCTCCCGGAATACTGATATTGGGCACTTCCCAAGAGATGGTTCATAAGATCCGGGAGCGTTTAGGGCTTCCCGAGCCGGTTAAAATGATTTCAATAGAGGAAATCACGACGGAAAGTCAGCGGGAGACTGCAAAAAAACAGAGAAAGGAACTGGGAAAACACGTCATTCCCGCTCCCACCTTTCAGATAAAAAGGCAGTTCTCCGGCTATTTTCTTGACCCTTTGCGCATATTCCGGAGCAGGGGAGGTAAAACCACCTATGCAGAGAAGACGGTGGTGAGACCGACATACAGCTATCTTGGAGATTACGATCTCTCGGATAAGGTCATCACCGATATTGCAACTTACATCGGGGAAAGGATTCCGGGTGTGGAAAACGTGATTCGGGTCAGCGTGGAAAGCAGTGATGAGGGGGTTCGGATCATCATCCTCGTGATTATGAAGTACGGAGCTATGATTGTCAATGTGGCCAAGGAGCTCCAAAGGAAGGTATCGGAACAGGTAGAAGCCATGACCGCCTTCAACATCATATCAGTAGACATTGATGTGAGGGGCATAAAATAGTCGGTAATATAAAACGCAGGCGGTGGAGGGAAATTGGCAGGTGGAAGAATTCTGGCCCCGACTAATATAGATAAAAAATTTGGAAAAACTATTGACAATCTGAAACGAGTGTATTACAGTATTGTTAGCACTCCACAATGTTGAGTGCTAACAATGTTAATAAGGACTTTATTTATATTAAAAAACTAAAACGAAAGGAGATTTGGGAATGAATATCAAACCATTGGGCGACAGAGTTGTCATTAAACGATTGGAAGCTGAAGAGAAGACCAAGAGCGGTATTGTACTTCCCGGTCAGGCGAAAGAACAGCCCCAGATGGCAGAAGTCGTGGCAGTTGGCCCCGGCGGAATGGTTGACGGGAAGGAAGTAAAAATGGAAGTAAAAGTAGGAGATATTGTCATCTTCTCAAAATATGCAGGTACCGAAATCAAATACGATGGCGAGGAATACACCATAGTATCTCAGAGAGACATCCTTGCAATCGTCTAAGTGAGATCCATGGAAATGTTCCAAGGCGTTGAATCGAGGAATCGATTAGACGGACACTAGAAATATTGGTACAGAAAGGGAGATAGAAAATGGCGAAAGAAATCAAATTTGGCGAAGATGCGAGAAAAAAGCTGTTAACCGGAGTAGATAAACTCGCAAATACAGTGAAAATTACTCTTGGCCCAAAGGGTAGAAATGTTTTGCTTGAGAAGAAATACGGCAGCCCGATGATCACCAACGACGGTGTGACCATCGCAAGGGAGATCGAGTTGGAAGATGCATATGAGAATATGGGCGCACAGCTTGTAAAAGAAGTAGCTACGAAGACCAATGACGTAGCCGGTGACGGAACCACCACCGCTACCCTGCTTGCCCAGGCTATTATCAGAGAAGGTTTCAAAAACGTAGCTGCAGGCGCAAACCCCATGATACTGAAGAAGGGTATCCAGGGAGCCGTTGAAGTAGCTGTAGAAGAAATTAAGAAAATCTCCATTCCTGTTAAAGGAAAGCAAGAAGTTGCACAGGTTGCTTCAATTTCTGCGGGAGACGAAGAAATCGGCAATCTGATTGCTGATGCCATGGAAAAAGTAGGAACAGACGGCGTAATCACCGTTGAGGAATCCAAGTCCATAGGCACCACTCTGGAAGTAGTTGAGGGTATGCAATTTGACAGGGGTTACTTGTCCGCATATATGGTAACAGACGCAGAAAAGATGGAAGCAGTGCTTTCCGATCCTTACATTTTAATTACCGACAAGAAAATCACCAATATTCAGGATATACTGCCCATTCTGGAACAGATCGTACAGCAGGGCAAAAAGCTCCTCATCATTGCGGAAGATGTTGAGGGTGAAGCATTAGCCACAATAGTTGTAAACAAACTGAGGGGCACCTTTGAATGCGTAGCCGTGAAAGCTCCCGGATTTGGCGACAGAAGAAAAGCCATGTTGGCCGATATTGCCACTCTTACAGGCGGTACGGTTATCTCCGATGAGCTGGGCTATGACCTGAAAGAAGCTACTCTGGATATGCTTGGAAGAGCAGCTACAGTCAAAGTTAACAAAGACGATACGGTTATCGTGGACGGTGCCGGCAATCCTGATGATATTAAAGCAAGAATCGCGCAGATCAAAACCCAGATTGAAGAGACCACTTCCGATTTCGATCGCGAGAAGCTTCAGGAAAGGCTTGCCAAACTGTCCGGCGGCGTAGCGGTAATTCAGGTTGGTGCGGCTACAGAAACTGAACTCAAGGAGAAGAAGCTGAGAATTGAGGACGCTCTTAACGCAACGAGGGCGGCTGTTGAAGAAGGAATCGTTGCCGGCGGCGGAACTGCTTTCATAAACGTGATTCCCTCCGTGGCCAAGTATGTGGATGGATTGAACGGCGACATGAAAACGGGAGCCAACATCATCATGAGAGCTCTTGAAGAGCCCGTCAGGCAGATCGCAGAAAATGCCGGTTTGGAAGGCTCTGTAGTGGTAGCCAAAGTTAAGGGCGAAAAGCCGGGCGTCGGCTTCAACGTTGTCAATGAGAAATATGAGGATATGGTGAAAGCCGGTATCGTAGATCCGGCGAAGGTTACCAGATCTGCGCTTCAGAACGCTGCATCCGCATCCTCCATGCTCCTCACCACCGAGGCTGGCGTTGTGGATATCAAGGAAGAGCATCCTGCGATGCCACCCATGGGCGGAGGCGGAATGGGCGACATGATGTAATGCCGGGTAGATTTAAGCCCATTTAGCTAAAGAAGCATCGTTAAACCATTTAAATATATAGAAAGGAAAAAGGATACCTGGAAAGGTGTCCTTTTTCCATAGGGTTTGAAGCTTAATACAAGTTTGGGAACAGGACATCAGACAATGGCATAGGTTCCAATAGCGGTATTTGTAAGCAAACCGTTGCTTTTCAGGCGGCATTCGGCTGAAATGGTTATAATTCTCCTGCCTGCGGATGTTACTTTTGCCGTTATGAGGATAGAATCATCGCTGGGAATCGGCTTAATATAGTTGAGAGATAAGTTCACCGAAACCGTTGATTTGTCGTTCCCAAGGTAAGCAGCGAAAATACCCATTGCTTCGTCAAAAGCTGTGGCTATAATGCCGGCATGCAATGTACCGTATTCATTGAGCTGCCATTCAGACACGGAGAATTCTATAGTAATGGTTTGTTCTTCTTCGCTGCAGGCTGCCAAAGTCGGGTTCATCATCTCATTTATGCGGCTGGCTTTTTTAAATTCCTGAACTACTGCCTCAACGCCCTTTTCCAATTTTTCCTGTATTAATAATTCTTTCAATCTGCTCATTGAGATTTCTCCTTTTTTCCAACATATTGTTTATTCAGCTATAACTCAAGTATAACATCTTTTCTTGTATTTGGTGCCAGACACCAAATACAATTTTACCAATACAGCTGTTGTACTGATGAGCAAAATGGGATAAACTAAGATATTATGAAACTTGTATTTCTAAGAAACCTGATACGCGATACGAAGCGTTTAAAAATAATTATCATATGTGCTTTGGTGCTGTTGGAATCAACTGTCCTTATCGGGGCAGCTTTTGATCCTGTGCCTTCGGCGAGTATCGGTATAATCGGCGGTGCGGACGGCCCCACTTCTGTTTATATTTCGGGAGTTGGCAGCAAGAAGCTTCAGAAGTTGATTAACGATTTATTGACAAGAAATGCGGATGAGCCATACCGGCCGGATAATGAAGAGCCTGGCAGAGAGGAAGTTCCCGGGGCTGAAAAACCCATTGAACAGGAAGAAAGGGATAACACAGGCGCGGATTTGCCTGAAGCTACAGAACAGCAACGGAAGGAAGCTGCTGAAAAAGGTTTGTTGATCCTGATTAATAAGCAGAATCCGGTGGATAAAGATTACAAGCCGGAAGACCTTGTTCCTATTGAAAAATACTATGCTGCCGACCGAAGCAAAGCAGCAAGATATATGAGAAAGGAAGCGGCCCAGCAATTTTACAAGTTGGTTGAGGCCGCTGCGGAAGAAGGATATGAGCTGGTTATGACCACGGCCTATCGTTCTTACGATTTCCAACAGATTCTCTGGAACAACTACGTTGCAAATGAAGGTGAGGCTGCGGCCTCGCGATTCAGCGCAAGGCCGGGACAGAGCGAACATCAGAGCGGACTGGCGGTGGATGTGAGTTCGCCTTCCGTAGACTATTCTTTGACTGAAACTTTCTGCAAAACGGAGGAAGGCATCTGGCTGGCGCAGAACGCACACCGGTTCGGGTTTATTATTCGATTCCCGGAAGGGAAGGAAAGCATAACGGGTTATCTTTACGAGCCCTGGCATATCCGTTACGTAGGGGAGCCTGTGGCCACGGAAATTTATGCAAAGGATCTGACTCTGGAAGAATATCTTGAGTTATATGGTTTAATATAATAGGATCCAATTTTCGGAATAGAGGGCATTCTCCTATTCTCGTTTCTTGTGTTTAGGCTGATTTCTTCTGAAATTGATAGCGGGATTTACCCGTCTTTTTTTGCGGAATATTTTGTTGCTCGCTAAAGGGATTTAGTGTATTATAATAGGAAAACCTTGACGGAAGCATATTAAACGGACAAGCATGTGCAACAACCCGGAAACATATACACAAATTCCTTTGATCAGCTTTTTGCAATTATTAAGATTAACTTATCTCATTTTATTATAGAAATTGAAAGCCCTATACAAGTCTCATAACACAATACATAGAAACAGAGAAAGGAAGTATCGAAATGGCAATATATATTGAGGAACCATCAAGAACTTTTAGCGAATATTTGTTGATACCCGGATATTCATCCATAAAATGCAGGCCGGAAAACGTAAGCTTGAAGACGCCCCTTACAAAATTCAGAGAAGGAGAAAAACCTGCCATTTCACTGAATATACCGTTGGTATCCGCCATCATGCAGTCCGTTTCCGACGATCGGATGGCAATAGCCCTTGCCAGGGAGGGCGGGTTGTCCTTTATCTATGCTTCTCAGCTCATTGAAAGCGAAGTTGCCATGATCAACAGAGTGAAGAGCTATAAGGCCGGTTTTGTCACCAGCGATTCCAACGTCCGGCCGGATCAAACGCTGAAGGACATTCTGGAACTAAAGAAAAAGACGGGACATTCCACCGTTGCGGTAACGGATGACGGAACCGCCAAAGGAAAAGTGCTAGGCATCGTTACCAGCAGAGATTACCGGGTCAGCCGGATGTCTTTGGATACCAAAGTGGAGGAGTTTATGACTCCTTTTTCCGAATTGGTCTATGCGGAGGAGGGGATCAGCCTTTCCGAAGCCAACGATTTGCTCTGGGCCCATAAGCTGAATGCGCTTCCTATCATAGACAAAGAAGGAAGGTTGACCCACTTCGTGTTCCGCAAAGACTACGAAGCGCATAAGGAGCATCCCTATGAGCTTTTGGACGATAAAAAGAGACTCATGGTAGGCGCGGGGATCAATACCCGGGACTACGAGGAAAGAGTGCCGGCCCTGGTAGAAGCCGGTGCCGATGTTCTCTGCATCGATTCGTCGGAGGGCTTTTCCGAATGGCAGAGACGCACGCTTCAATATATCCGCAATAAATATGGAGACAGCGTTAAAGTAGGAGCGGGGAATGTAGTGGACAAAGAGAGCTTCTTGTTTCTTGCCGAAGCGGGCGCTGATTTCATAAAAGTCGGAATTGGAGGCGGATCCATCTGCATCACCCGGGAACAGAAAGGCATCGGCAGAGGCCAAGCCACTGCTGTCATTGAAGTCGCGGAAGCCAGAAATGAGTACTTCAAGAAAACCGGTGTCTATATCCCGATCTGCTCCGACGGCGGAATCGTCTATGATTATCACATGACTTTAGCGTTGGCCATGGGAGCCGACTGTCTCATGTTGGGCAGGTATTTTGCCAGGTTCGATGAGAGCCCCACTAATAAATTAAACATCAACGGAACCTATGTTAAGGAATACTGGGGCGAAGGCAGCAAGCGGGCAAGAAACTGGCAGCGCTACGATCTGGAGGACGAGGATGATTTCTCCTTTGAAGAGGGAGTGGACTCTTACGTACCCTATGCGGGAAGTCTCAAGGACAATTTAAGGGTTACTTTGAACAAGATCAAAGCTACTATGTGCAATTGCGGCGCGCTTACGATTCCCGAGCTTCAGGAAAAAGCCAAGCTCACCGTGGTATCAGCTACCAGCATAGTGGAGGGCGGCGCCCACGATGTCATTTTGAAAGACAGCTATCAAAATCCGGTCAGATAGAGATGTCTGACCGGATTCTGCTTCTTCGGTTAATATTAGCAAGATTAAATTAAATGGTATAGGAGTGATTGCGGCGAGCCTTCTGCGCAGGTGAGCCGATTTGTTTATGCAAAAGAATACTAAAAAAGAAGCTTTAAAAGCGGCTTTTCCAGTCACCATACCGGTTTTGACCGGTTATATCTTTCTCGGTATGGGTTATGGCGTTTTGATGAGCAGCATTGGTTATGGCTTGAGATGGACTGTATTTATGAGCTTGCTGATATTTGCGGGCTCCATACAGTATATTTCCATTGCTCTGCTGACGTCAGCCTTCAATCCTCTGTATACATTGTTGCTCACGCTTATGGTCAATGCCAGGCATCTCTTCTATGGGATCTCCATGTTGGAGCGTTACAAAGGAGCGGGGCGTCTGAAGCCTTACCTGGTATTCGGTCTCACCGACGAAACCTTTTCCCTTCTCAGCGCTGTAGAGCCACCGGAAGGGATAAGCCGCAAGTGGTTTCAATTTTTCGTCACCATGTTGAATCACGTCTACTGGGTGGCCGGTTCCGCTTTGGGAAACATTATAGGCTCGATGATAAGCTTCAATACAAAAGGGCTTGACTTCGTGCTTACGGCACTTTTTGTCGTGATATTCATCGATCAGTGGAGAAGCACGAAAAACCACATTCCTGCCTTGGTAGGCGTAGGAGGCAGCTTATTGTGCCTTCTGATCTTCGGACAGGAAAATTTTATGATTCCGGCCATGGTTCTCATCCTTGTATTACTGACCGCTTTACGCAAGCGGATCGATAGGGAGGTGAGGTCATGACGCTGACTCCGACGCAAACCTTGATTACTGTTGCGGTATTGGTTTTGGGAACGGTAATCACGCGGGCGATGCCCTTCTTTCTTTTCCCGCCGAACAGGGAAACACCGGCTTTTGTAATGTATCTGGGCCGAGTGCTGCCATACGCTGTCATGGGGCTCCTCGTAGTATTTTGCCTTAAGGGAGTTACGGTAACTGCGGCGCCTTATGGCTTGCCCGAACTCATTGCCATTCTGTGTATACTTGTTCTCCACCTTTGGAAAAACAATATTCTATTATCCATCGGCGGAGGAACAATCATCTATATGCTGCTGGTTCAGCACTTTTTTATCTGAAATTGTATTTGATGCCGGACATTTAATTAGTGTCTTGCATTCTTTTTACAGGTTCAAATAGAAAGGCAACCGCTTTCTGCAAAGATCTTTTTTTATTTTTTTACTTTTCTTGTACGAAAATCTTCTTTACTGTATACTAATAGCCTAAGATGAATCTGGTAACCTGATAAAGAAAGGATAATAAGTCAGTGGAAAGAGAAACGTTACAACAAAGAACCGGCTTTGCGGGAACATTGGAAGAATATGTTGATGTAATGCTGCGGCAAGTAAAGGAGCAGGTAGGCGACAAGAAAGTGCTGTGTGCTTTGAGCGGAGGCGTGGACAGCGCCGTCTGTGCAGCCTTGGTGCATAAAGCGGTGGGCGATCAGTTAATCTGCATCTTTGTGGACCACGGTCTGATGCGAAAAGGCGAACCCGAAATGGTTTCTCACATATTCGCTGATCAGTTTCACATGAAGCTCATCTCCGTCAATGCGGCGGACCGTTTTCTGGACAAACTGGCCGGCGAGGAGGATCCGGAAAAAAAGAGAAAGATCATCGGCGAAGAGTTTATCCGCGTATTTGAAGAAGAGGCGAGGAAATTGGGTAAGATCGATTACCTTGTTCAGGGGACCATCTACCCGGATATTCTGGAGAGTAAATCGGAAAAGGGTGTAGTCAAATCCCACCACAACGTGGGCGGCCTGCCGGAGGATTTTGACTTTGAACTGGTGGAGCCGGTGAAGTATCTGTTCAAGGACGAAGTGAGAAAAGTCGGCGAGATGCTCGGCCTTCCCCGTGAACAGGTCTGGCGCCAGCCCTTCCCCGGTCCGGGACTGGGCGTCAGAGTGATAGGCGCCATCACCCGGGATAAAGTGCGGATAGTCCGAGAATCCGACGCCATATTCAGGGAAGAGATCAGCAAGGCCGGTCTTGACAAGGAAATCTGGCAGTATTTCACCGTATGCCCGGGAACCAAGTCTGTCGGCGTAGAGGACGGCAGAAGAACTTACGGCCAGGCGGTGGTTTTGCGCGCCATATTGAGCACCGACTCCATGTCGGCAAAAGTCGCAAAACTTCCTTATGAATTGCTTGAGAAAGTTGCCCTTCGCATCACCGGCGAGGTGGAAGGAGTCAACCGGGTCATGTATGATGTCACTCCCAAGCCGCCGGGAACCATCGAGTGGGAATAATAGATGCACGCAAAACCCTTGAATC
This sequence comes from Firmicutes bacterium UBA3932, assembly GCA_002385825.1. GTDB lineage: Bacteria > Bacillota > Clostridia > Peptostreptococcales > Anaerovoracaceae > UBA1426. The sequence continues at coordinate 9,985 of DGEG01000020.1, forward strand.
CGTATAAACCATATGGGGTTAAATATAGAAACATAGACCCAAAAATGATATGATAGCTACACATCATATCATTTTTGGTTGTAGTGTAATGGCTTTATCATAATCAGTAAAACCGTAAACATATTATCGTATGGTAAAAGGCCCGTGGAATACCGGTATGATCGGAATCGATGAAGTTGAAAAAATGTTGGAGGAACTTGCTGCAGAACTTCCTCAAGAGTTCTATAAAGAACTCAACGGGGGCATACTTTTACTGCCTCAGGCCAAGTTGAATCCTGCAGGCCGTAACAACGGCCTGTATATAATGGGCGAATACCACTACGACAGGAGCATGGGCAGATACATCGTCATCTATTACGGTTCCTTCCAACGTTTGTACGGTCACTTGGGGAAAAACGCTTTGAAACGGAAGCTGGCTCGGACCCTGAAGCATGAATTTACGCATCATCTGGAATCCCTGGCCGGCGAACGGAATTTAGAAAAGGAAGACGAGAAGTTCTTGCAGGATTATCTGAAACGAAACCGTTGATGTATTCGATTATAGAAATCAGGGTCAGAAGTTATATAATGTACAGCCGCTAATAAATAAATCCTATGATTACATATCCCACAGTTGTTAGCAGTGCGGCGCTGAGCGTATATGGCGCCGCAACTTTTATTTGCCTCAAATTTGACACTCCGGTTCCCGCGCATGTCATGAAAAGGGTGTCTGAATAAAAGCAGAAATTGCAGCCGAACACAGCCCCTGATATGATCGCGGCAACCGCAATCGAAGGGTTCGCTTCCATGACTATGGCCAAGGGAATGAAGATCGGTATGGTGATTACCTGCATCACCCAATATCCGGCTGTCGCAAAGGTAGCCAGGGCCACCACTACAAAAATCAGAGCCGGCAGCAATTGGGGAGATACGGTCTTGACGAGTCCCCCTATCAGGAACTCGAAAAACCCCATTTCTGTGTTAGCGGCGCTGAGCATAAAGGCAAAGAATACAATGATGGCCATGTTTGCCATGGATTTTGCTCCTTCGAAAAAGGAGCTCATGAATTCTGACAACGTCATAATCCTTTGCGAAAGATAAAGGGTTGCCTGTACGGCAATGGTGGCCACCAGTCCGTGGATCAGATCGTTGTCGAAAATCAATACGACTGCTATCATTGCCACGACGGGCACAAACATGTTCAATGAGGATGTGGCTTTGCAGTCTTTTGGCATTTCTATGTTTACGATGGCCATATCGTTTTTTTCTTTGAATGAAACAGGACCTCCCTGAGCCACTCTGTCGTAAGATTGTTTTAACAGCCCTACTTTTGGAATTACACCTATACCGAGCAGCAGGCACAAAGCTACGGTGAGGATAGGATAGAGCATGAAGGGAAGGGCCTTTACATAATCTGCGTATGTCAATCCCTGCTCCGAAATCAGGCCTACGGTGAAGGCCGTCCAGCTTGAAAAGGGTATCAAAACGCATAAGCATCCTGCCATAGCGTTTACCTGATAGGCGAGATGTTCCCTGGGAATGTTGTTCTGATCCGTCACCTCCCTCATGGAGAAGGAAACGGCAAGAGTGCTCAGATAATCGTCCATAAACATAATAAATGCCATAATCCAAGCCACGATCAAGGGCTTTTTTGGTCCTTCCGCATATTTGAAAATAACTTTTCCGAAGCCCAATAGCGCGCCTGAATTCTGAAATAGCTGAATTACTCCGCCGAAACAGGTTAAAAGAATCAATATGAACTGATAGGACGGATTTGACAAAACGCCGTACATCATCTGAATGTAACCGGAGAAAAATAACTTTTTATGGACGAGTACGGCGCCGATGAATGACGAAAGTATCATCATCTCAGCGATTCTTCTGGTCAGCAGCGCTCCGGCTATCAGTACGGTTATGGGGATGCACGAAAGTATTCCGTATTCCATAAAGATTGCTCTTTCCTTTTTTAAATTATTAGTAGACATAATTGCCATAATTGTATTATATCATCAATAAATTAAAGGTGAGGGGGTTTTTTGATAAGAATAACACC
>DGEG01000055.1:0-2681 GCA_002385825.1 Firmicutes bacterium UBA3932
CGGTGCTCTGCGTTTTTTTAATACTATCTTCGGTGCTTTTTTTAATATTATCTGTGGTGGCATTCTGAAAGCAAACGTAGGTCAGTTCTGCCTTTCGGGTATCTCTATATGCTTCAACGAGGGAGACAATGTGCAGCAGATCCTGCCTGTCATCATCGCAAATGGCAATCTTCATGAATTCCGTCTCCTGAAAGTGAAATACATATTATACAATCATTTTTATTGTTCGACAACTGCTTAATTACCGTTTGAAGAAGAATATTTCACGACAGGCCAACCGCCTGATTATCTTCGGATAGCTCTTTCCCAACTGGCAATCGTCCGACTATCGTTTGAATAGAAATCTACGATGACCAGCAACCACTTGATTACCGTTAGGGCAAAAATCCACTACCATTCAGGCAAACAGCGATTATTGACAATTATTTATGCTATATTTCCACCTTGTGAGGTGATATGACCTATGTCTTCAATCATTGCATATTTTGTTGTCGGCATATGCGGTGCGGCCTTCGTGACTATCTGGTTTCGAACCGTCTACAAGGAACTGGCGGCAGCTCGTAACGGTTTGGCCGGTCTTGAGGAGCAGATGCGGCTGCATGAACGTTTATCCGGCCTAACAAGGGACGGACCCGATGCAAATGTTGCAGCCGGCATGCTTGAAACCAGCCGGATGCTTTACCGTGAGGCGTCCAAAGACTATAACCGCATTTTGCGAAAACCCATGAACCGCTTGCCGGCCCTGCTGATGGGCTTTCGGGCGGCAGAGAAATTGAATTGAATAAGAAAAGATCAAAAAAAAGAAACGACATAAAATGCGGAGGAATATGAAGAGGAATATGAATATAAAAGCAAAATTAGTGAGCATTCTACTTACCTTTTTTGTGGTATTTAATCTGCTGCCGACATCGGCGCTAGCGGATGCATCAGGGTACCACTACGATGGGACAACAGGAACGCTTACTGTTTATAGTAACGGGGAAACGCAAAACAGCGCAGCGTGGCGCCAGAAATCTGAAATCGTGAATAACGTCGTCACGGTTGTGCTGGATGACTCGATTACTTCTGTCGGCGACGGATTCGACGGACTCCCTGAGCTTACCACTGTTTGGATTGGGGAAAATGTTACCGGGTTTGTGAGACCTTTTACCCAATGCCCGAAACTGGTAGAGATCAACGTTTCCGAAAAGAACGCTTATTTCGAATCGGTTGATGGCGTGCTGTTCGCCGAGGACGGTGCCGGGAACCTAGTAAGGCTGGTTCGCTATCCCCAGGGGAAACCGGATGAGAGATACGAGGTTCCAGAAGACGTGGAAATTATCGGAGACCGAGCTTTTCACAGATGTGAAAACCTGAACGTTGTTACGCTCCCGCCTTCCTTGAAGACTATCGGCGACTACGTGTTTATGTACTGCCGCATGCTGTCTTCCATAAATATCCCGGATTCCGTTACTTCCATCGGCTATGAAGCGTTCGCTTACTCAGGGCTTGAGTCTGTTGCAATCCCCGACCAAGTTGCCGCGATTAAAACAAATACCTTTATGGCATATGCCAAACTTGGGAGCGTTGAGATTGGAGCAGGCGTTAATTCTATAGACTATAACGCTTTTACAGGCTGTGTGAAACTTGAAGAGATCATCGTTTCTGCAGAAAATGAATCTTTTGAATCGATTGACGGCGTGCTATATGCCGAAGATGGTGCCGGGAACCTGGTAAGGCTGGTTCGCTATCCCCAGGGTAAAACAGGGACAAGCTATGTAGTCCCTGACGGCGTCGAAACCATCGGTCAGCGCGCTTTCTATGATAATAACGGGTATTTGACCTCTATCGAATTCCCGGACTCTGTGACTGCCATTGAAACGGAGGCGGTGTACGGCTGCTCGCAACTGGTGGATGTTCGACTCGGAGATGGCCTTGAGACCATCGGGGTAAGGGCGTTTAGCGGGGCAAAGTTTCCCAGGATCGTAATTCCCGCGACGGTAACCTCTATCGCAAATTCCGCGTTCAGCGGCAACAGCAGCCTGAAAGTCGTCGTCGCAAAAGGCGATACTGCCCCGAACCTCGGAACTTACGTCTTTTCGAGCTCGAACTCGTTTGTTTTCGTCCCCGTGGGAGCTTTCGGATATACGACTGAAAACGGTTGGCCGGCTTCCGTCTTTGAAGGCATGGCGTATCTTGCTCCAACACCTACTGTGACCTTCACAGCGACCGAGCCGGATAGCGGCACCCTGTCTAATGTAGACACCACCATGAAATACAGCGTGGACGGGGGCAGCACTTGGATCTCTGTCACCGGTGCGACCATGGATATTTCCGGCGTTACGGCAACAAATGGTATCAAAGTCAAGAGATCAGGCAATAGAACTACAACCCTGGATTCCGAAGTGCAGACCATAACGGTTACCAGGCGGAAACGCCTTCAGCAGGTAAGGCAGACTGCAATACCTTGGCCAACAATGACGGAAAGCTGACCGGTGTGACAACGGCGATGGAGTATAAGCTTTCCACAGATGATACTTGGATAAGCGTAACCGACAGTGAAGTCACAGGCCTCACAAACGGCACGTACCATGTTCGCGTCAAGGCGGCGGGAACAGTCCTTGTTTCCGATTATCAGATCATAACAATTACTGCTTATAGTAGTGGTGGTAGTGGCGGCGGTAGAGGCAGCAGCAGTGGTG
>DGEG01000055.1:2822-6130 GCA_002385825.1 Firmicutes bacterium UBA3932
AGTGGTGTTAACAGTGGTGGCAGCGTTGCCGATGGCGTTGATGGGAACACTCAGCCGGATCCGTCTACCGGTACGGATACTTGGGATAATCCGTTTAAAGATGTAGAAAAGAAGGATTGGTTCTACAGCGCTGTTGAGTATGCCAACAAAAATGGGCTTTTTGCGGGCACCGGCACAAGCACCTTCTCTCCCCACAGCTCCATGACCCGCGCTATGCTGTGGACGGTTCTCGGGCGCATGGACGGACAAAGCCTTTCCGGAAGCGGAGTCTACGATGCGGCACGCAGTTGGGCCATGAATGCCGGAATCTCCGACGGGACCAATCCCTATCGCAATATCACCAAGGAACAGATGGTCGCTATCCTCTGGCGCTATGCCGGATATCCCCAGGCCGACGGAGATTTGAGCAAATTCTCCGATGCCGATCAGGTTTCAGACTACGCGAAAGATGCCATGGCATGGGCAGTGGAAAAGGGCATTGTGGCAGGTTCAAACGGCGCTCTGATGCCGAAGGATCCCGTCACCCGGGCACAGGTTGCGGCAATCCTGCAGAGATTTATCGAGATGACGGCACAATAAAACGGTGGGATCAGGAGAAATACAAAGCAGGCAAAGCAGACAACAAGCGATATCAGATATCAAAGGGGAGCACCTCAATTCGGGGTGCCCCCCTTTTTATATTTAAAAGGCAAAAAGCTGTTGCCATAATAAATAATTGTGGTAAATATATTAGCAAGCATGATTAGCAAGTTGAAGGCACAAATCATAATGGCAATTAAAAGGAGTAGGTAGGATGAAGACAAGGATTATTATGGTAGGCGGTTTTCTCGGAGCCGGCAAAACGACGCTGCTTTGGGAAGCGGCGAGGAGAATTACCGAAAAGGACAAGCGGGTCGGTCTCATAACGAATGATCAGGCGTCCGCGCTGGTGGATACGGCTTTCCTCGAAAAGGCCAACGGAGTTGTGTCAGAAGTCAGCGGAAGTTGTTTCTGCTGCAATTTCAACGGGCTTACAGACGCCATATCGCAAATGAGGAGCAGGAATAACGTGGAAGTGATCATTGCGGAACCCGTCGGCAGTTGCACGGACCTGTCGGCCACCCTATTGCAGCCTTTGAAAGAAAAATACAAGGAAGATTTGGAAATGGCGCCTCTTTCCGTGCTGGTAGATCCCAAGCGGTTAGCCGATATTCTCCAGGGCGGAAACGCGGGACTTCATGAAAGCGCAGCTTATATCATCAATAAGCAGACCGAAGAGGCGGATATCATTGTCATAAACAAAATTGACCTGTTGACGGCGGACGAAGTCAACGCATTAAAAGAAAAATGCGCGGAAAAATGGCCGAAGGCCAAAATCCACGCCATAAGCGCCAAGAACGGGGACGGACTGGAAGACTGGCTGACCGATGTCATGACTCTCAACGAGGCCGGAACCCATTTGGCTGAAGTGGATTATGACATTTATGCGGAAGGCGAAGCCGTCCTCGGCTGGCTCAATACCACTGTCGAACTGAAGGGGAAATCTGCGGAGACGGATTGGAATGCCTTCGCGCAAAACTTGATGAGCAATCTGGCCTCAAGATTCGATGATCTCAACGCATCGGTGGGACATGTGAAAATGTTGCTGGAAGCAGGCGATAAATTTGTGATCGGAAACCTGACAGGCACGAAGGATACCCTCAGCATAAGAGGCTCCGTTGACCCGGGCAAGTCGGCAAGTATGACATTGAATGCCAGGGTGCAGATGGATCCGGATACTCTTAAAAACATCGTTGGAGAGGAACTTCAATCGGCTTGCGGATCCGGCATTGAAATGAGAATCGTCGAGTTGAATTACCTGAGCCCCGGACGCCCCAATCCGACTTACAGGTACGATCGGATCGTATAAAGGAAGCGTTAGTATTCATTAGAGATCATAAAATCTAAGAAAATTAAAAATCAAAAGGGTCCGTCCCTTTTGATTTTTTGTCATGATTCCTACCGGTCAGGTGAAGGAATTAAAAAAGTAATTTTAATTAGGATTGACTTCGGCTATCTGCATATGATATATTTTAGCTTACTATTAGACGTAGTCCAATAGTTGACAAGGTCTTAAAGGCGAGAAGGTCTGAGGTCGACAGGGCTGCCTTCGAAGAACAGGTATACAGCACTTATTTATACGTTGAAAAGTAACGTATGTAGCGTTGAAATAAAAACTAATGGAAAAGGAGAAGAAGAATGAAAATCGCACCTGAACTGGACAAGATACTGGACAAGGCTTGGAGCGGCATACCCCTTGACCGGCAGGATTGCAAATATCTTTTGTCCATCGATGAAAAGAGCTTCGAGTCGGGCGTTCTCAGAGCCGCCGCAGCAAGCATTATTAGAAGCAAAAATGACAATTCCGCCATCATATTGGGCCAGATCGGCGTGGATGTAAAGCCCTGCCCCGGCGGATGCAAGTTCTGCACTTTCGGCGAAGACCATACGGGTTTTAAGGAAAGCCGTCTCAGCGATGAAGAATTGGAAGAAAAAATCAACAGCTTTTGCAAGGATGGCGACCTGTATGCGCTATACTTCATGACCATGCATGAGTATGATCTGGGTTATTTCGTAAACATTGTTCAGAAAGCGAAAACACTGGTGCCCAAAACAACGCAGTTATGGGCCAATGTGGGTGACAGCAGCCTGGATGCTTTCAAGGAGATGAAAAAAGCCGGACTTACCGGCATTTACCACGTTTGCCGTCTGGGCGAAGGGGTTTATACAAAGTTGGATCCGAAAGACCGGATTCAGACCATGAAAAATGCCCTGGACGCAGGGCTTAAACTCTATACCTGTTGCGAACCCATCGGGCCGGAGCATACGGTGGATGAGTTGGTGGAAAATATCTTTATCGGCATTGAAATGGGCGTCACCCAACATGCGGCCATGCGCAGGGTGGCGGTGCCGGGCTCTCCTTTGGCGAAATACGGCCAGATCAGTGAGTTGCGGCTGGCCCACATCGTGGCCACCGTGGCACTTTGTTCCGTAACCGTTCCTACCATGGCTTACGTGGGAGTTCATGAGCCGAATACGTTGAGTTATCTGGCAGGAGCCAATTTCATCACTGCAGAGAGCGGCGCCAATCCCAGAGACAACCAGGGCGATACGTCTAAAAACCGTGGAATGGACATGGCTCGCTGCCGCAAGATGCTGTTCGAGTGCGGCTTTGATTATATACGCAGAGGGGATGAAAGCAAGATTCCGTTGGATTTGGATTATCTGATTAAGACGGATTCCATGGGATAAATCATGAAAATATGTACAAAAAATCAAAAGGGACAGTC
>DGEG01000150.1 GCA_002385825.1 Firmicutes bacterium UBA3932
ACTTTTTGTCCGCACCCCCTCTTTCTTGATATTGTTGACATGGCCGGACAAACCACAGCTTTGTTATAGTTTTACGGTAACGGCCACTCCTGCTACTTGGCTTAAGCAATCTGTATTTGGTGTCAGACACCAAATACAATACGACTTTCTAAAGTATTTCCAAAAAAATCCGATTTATAATATAACTGGTTTTCTTAGCTGAACAGGAAGCCCACAAATGATAGGACAGAAAGGAGGGCAATAAAATGGTAACCAGAATTGATCCTAACCAAAGGTCCGGATTCGCAAAGCCGTCTCCTTACCAAAAAGAGACCGCCGAAGAACCGAAAAAGCCAATTGACTCGAAACGCACCCGGGGCAAAACCGATACCGTAGTTATTCGCAACGCCCCCGAGGCGCCGGTCACTTATGCAGAAATCGCCAACAAAAAACAGCTATCCGCTTCCGATATAGCTGCCTTAAAAGCCTTAGCGGACCAAGCAAACGAAAACCTGCGCAGGCTTGTGGAAGAGCTCATACTAAAGCAGAACAAAAACTATCAACTGTCGCGGGCAGAATTTACGCCCCATGAAAAAGTAAGCATAGATGACATCGAACAAGCCAAGCTTGCCATCTCGGAAGACGGGGAGTTTGGCGTAAAAGCCGTAAGCGACAAGTTGGTTAATTTCGCCATCTCAATTTCCGGCGGAGATAAATCAAAGTATGAAGAGCTTAGAGCCGCCATCGAAGAAGGTTTTGCCGCGGCAAAAGAAGCCTTGGGCGGTTATTTACCCGACATATGCATCGAAACATACCATGAAACGATGCGGAAGCTGGAAGCTTGGGCAATGGGAGAGTAATCAGGGAAAAACCAATTTCACGCGTTCTTAATGCCTCAATTCGTCGCAATCATTTTCTTGGCAAAAGATTGCTTTGCTCTGCATTGCAACGCGGTTTTTCCCTTGCTCTTTCGCCATATAAAGCGCATTGTCGCTTAATTTATACATAAAATCAACGTCGGTGTCCCGCTCAGGGATAATCGTTGCAACCCCTACGCTTATGGTGTACTTGATTTGAGGATCCATATCAACGGCCGACTCTTCTATTACCTGCCTGATACGTTCGGCAACTGCCGCGGAATGTTCTTCATTTGTGCGCGGAAGCAAAATCGCAAACTCATCCCCTCCGTATCGCCCAAATAAATCATCGCTCCTCAAAGCCTTTTTCACCGTATTCGCAAAATGCACCAGCACTTCATCGCCCACGTGATGGCCATGTTCATCATTGATTTTCTTGAAATCATCAATGTCGATCATTAAACAAGAGACCTTCTCATTTTTCTTAGCACATGAGGCCATAATGTCCTGCGAGCGCTGAATAAACGTGCGACGGTTCAATATCTGCGTCAACCCATCATAGTAGGCAGCCTTCTTTATTTCCCGATCCATCTTTTCTTTATCCAAAAGAATAAAACCGGTGCCGCCGGCAAACATGACGAGATACAGCATCAAAAACAATCCCACGTTAAAAAACTCCGTGGACCACAGACGCAATTCCATATCATATTGCAAGGCATAATAAGCTCTCGCTATCAAAAAAACAAATGTAGCGCAATAAATAATCGAAATCAACTTTTGAAGCAAAGAAGAATGCTTTCCCCTGTAAAGAATATATGCAGGAAGGGCTAACAGCACTGCTCCTGCTACAGAGATCACCATAATTTTTACGCTTTCAGTCGTATCGAGCGCTGCCACCCAAACAAACACAACAGAACAAGCCGCTACAAGATCTATATAAATCTTCTTTTGAATATCCGAGAAACTGTCTTTCAAAATCATAAAAGAAACCAGTTCCAGCACCACGCCAACAAACAATACAGCGTTTGATAAAACCCGTATTGCGATGCCGGGCATGAAAACTCTGCACAAGTACATGGTCCACGCCGCCGATTGAAATAATTTCGAAAGCAAAAAAACGTTGATTTCCTTGCCTTTGTTTAAGCCACCGGCATAGGTGACAACAAGTACGCCTGTGGAAATATGACCTACGATAAGAACGATCAACAGAGTTCCGACATTTACTTCAAAAGGTTCCAATTCGCTCCCCCTGTAGTGCCCTTGCCCTCGACAAAGTTGCCAATATCCGTAATTTTTAGCCAATAACTTTCAAAAATTTATTGTATACAGTAGATTGTCCCAACAACGCAAGGGTGTAAACATTTGAAAAAATCAAAAGGGACTGTCCCTTTTGATTTTTTGCCCCTCTCTGAAATAAATTGTAAAAATAATCTGTACATTTTATAGAAGCCATGATACACTAAACAAAATGAAATGATAGGCAATAAGCTTATCAAATTTTTTGGCAGGCGAGTTGCAAAAAAATACAAATCGGGAGGCAGCGTGTAGAAAGGAGCCATTATGCAAACAGGAGCAGTTATTGTCGCAGCAGGTATGTCGTCCCGTATGGGCGATTTCAAACCGATGCTCAAAATCGGCGCCATGTCAATGGTTCAGCGGATCATTGCCAATTATCAACAAGCAGGCGTCTTCCCCATCGTTCTCGTGACCGGATACCGGGGAGATGAACTGGAAAAACATGTGGCCAAAACAGGTGTCATCTGTATCCGAAACGAAAATTATGCTACTACGCAGATGTTCGATTCTGCCAAAATCGGCTTTTCATATATCATGGACAAATGCGACCGGACTTTCTTTTCACCGGTTGACGTTCCCCTCTTTACAGTTTATACAATTAAGCGTCTCATGGAATCCAACGCCCATGTGGCAAAACCCATATGCGATGGAAAAGAAGGCCATCCTATACTCATTTCCTGCGTTATATTGCCTACCATCATGGAAACCGAAAGCGACAAAGGCTTAAAAGCCGCCATCGATCAATGCTGCGACCATGTTGAGATTGTACAGGTAGGTGACGAGGGAATTCTTCAGGATGCTGACACGCCGGAGGATTACCATCAGCTAATCGAAAGGCACAACCGACAACTCCTCCGCCCCATGATAGAAATATCTCTCATGCGCGAAAACAAGCTCTTCGACAAGGACAGCGCATTGCTGCTGCGGATGATTGATTTTACGGGCACCGTAAAAGAGGCTTGTGAAAAAATGCAGATTTCCTACAGCAAAGCGTGGAACATGCTATCTACTCTGGAGGAAAACCTGGGTTTTCACCTCATTGACAGGCGCCCGGGAGGAGAATTCGGCGGAAGCAGCCAACTCACGGCGGAAGGGAAAGACCTGCTGGATCGATACGAGAAGTTTTCGGAAATGGTCAGGCAATTTGCAGATGAAGCTTTTGCAGAATGCTGGCCACGCGATGATCAAGACAAACACAGTTAAAATTTCGTAAATTGCTGGCCACGCGACGGTGATAACCATGCAAACAGTCGATAAAAATATTGAAAGCTACATTTATTTAATCCGCCACGGGCAGCCGGAAATGCCGGGTGACAGCACATATTGCATCGGTCAGGGCAGCGACCCTCCCCTTTCTTCCGAAGGGCGAAGGCAGGCCCAGGCTTTAGCCCGGTGTTTTGAAGGGCTGCATTTCAACAAAATCTATTGCAGTACTTTAAGGCGCAGCCGTGAAACGGCGGAACTGTTGGCGGCCGGCAGATGGCCGATCTGCCAGCACGAAGGCCTCCGTGAAATTAATGTAGGCCTTTGGGAAGGACTCCCCTTCGATGAAATACGAGCCAAATACCCGGAGATCTACGCAGCCCGCGGGGAGGATTGGTCCGTTACCCCTCCGGGCGGTGAAAGCCTTACGGAAGTCGCCGACAGAATGGAAGCCGCAATAAAAGAAATTGCCGCACTGCCGGAAGCCACCAACCACATACTTGCAGTTACCCACGACGGCGCAATCCGCGGGTTGCTGTGGAAAATTATGAAGCCGGATACGAAAAAAGATGAGATGATTCGCCAACCTTACGGCAGTATTACCCTATTGAAATATTCAAATGGGAGGCTCTCCGTCGCCGCAGTGGGCAAGCTTCCCGAAGATTACCCGACAGACGAGGAGATAGAACAGCTCTGGGATAGCTGCCAAACTCCGGAAAATGTGCGCCATCACTGCCGCGCCGTATGCGATGAAGCCATGGAAATCTGTGCAAAGCTAAAAGAAGCGGGCGTGCCCCTGTCCCAGGGGCAGCTTCGAGCCGCGTCCCTACTACACGACATGTGCAGGACAGATGGTAAGGAACATCCCGAAAGTGCGGCTAAGTTGCTCCGAGAGCGCGGCTATTTGCGGGTTGCCAGGATAGTGGAGCTTCACCACGGCGACGAAAGGGGTTTGAACCTTAAGGATGGATTGATCGACGAAGCCCAGGTCCTTTATTTAGCGGACAAGCGAATCCAGGGAACAAAAAAGGTCACCATCGAGGAGCGTTTTCAATCCAGTTTAGAAAAATGCACCACCGAAGAGGCTAAGGGGCGACATAATGCCCGTTACCGGGAAGCAAAATACATCGAAGCCAAAATCAACAAGATACTAAACACTATACCAGAAAAAAATACTGAAATAGACAAACCGGAGGATACTAAATGAAGCTGATCAGAACGGAAGAAGCAGTCGGACAGGTGCTCTGCCATGACATTACCCAAATCATTAAAGACGAGAAGAAAGATGCGGTATTTCGCAAGGGACACGTCATCCGCCCGGAAGACGTCCCCGTGCTTTTAAGCGTGGGAAAGGATTACATATATATTTGGGAAAACGATGACACCATGCTTCATGAAAACGATGCCGCCATGATATTGCGCGATATCTGCATGGGCGAAAACATGCATGCCACAGAGCCGAAGGAAGGGAAAATCGAGCTCATCGCAGACAAGGACGGCCTGCTTATGATCGATGTAGAACGGCTCAATGCGATAAATGCTCTCGGCGACATGATGATCGCCTCCCGCCACGGTGGATTTGCAGTGAAAAAAGGCGATAAAATCACGGGCACCCGGGTGATCCCTCTCGTAATCAAGAAAGACAGAATGGCCACCGCCAAAAATGTTGCCGGCCATCAACCCATCTTTAATATAATTCCTTTCAAAAAGAAAAAAGTTGGTCTTGTCACAACAGGCAATGAGGTTTTTCACGGACGCATACAAGACAACTTCACCCCTGTAATTATAGAAAAACTTACAGAGTATGACTCCGTCGTCGAAAGACACGTCATTCTCAACGATGATCATGAAAAAATCACTGCCGCCATCCTGGAAATGCTTGATGCGGGTATGGATATGATCGTTTGCACCGGCGGCATGAGCGTCGACCCTGACGACAAGACACCCCTTGCCATCAAAAACACCGGCGCTGACATTATCAGCTACGGCGCGCCTGTTCTCCCCGGCGCCATGTTCCTGCTGGCATATGCTAAGGACGGTCGCCCGGTAATGGGACTCCCCGGCTGCGTCATGTATGCAAAGCGTACAATTTTTGACCTGGTGCTGCCATATATCATGGCCGATGTTCCCATTACAAAAGAACATCTGTCACGTTATGGAGAAGGCGGGCTTTGCCTGGAATGCGACGTATGCTCCTTCCCCAACTGCAGTTTCGGGAAATAGCGCAATTAGACGAAAAACCCAACTCAGAAAGAAAAATAGTTCTTGAATCAATTCGAAATAGGCTCCACCGGTAAACAGCTCAGATTTAGGCAGATTCAGCCGGCTTTACCGGCTTTGTAAAACCACATGAAATCTACATTCTAAATGTAGTTTTCATGCCCACCGAGTTGTACAAAAAAGCGATTTGCTATTAAAAACAAATCGAATATAAAAATAAGAAGGTGAAGAAAATGAAAAATCCAAATCTTAAGCAGATGGTTTCATTGGTTTTATCTTTGATCCTTGTTACGGGGCTTGCTGCCTGTGGACAGCCCTCCGCCGATGGCGAAGATCCCCTCTCCGAATCGGAACCTGTGGAGCTTGTAGTCTTCGCTGCGGCCAGCATGACAGAAACCTTGACAGAAATCGGCGAAATGTACAAGCAAGTGGCACCTCACGTAACACTGACTTTCAATTTCGACTCCTCAGGCACCCTTAAGACACAAATTGAGGAAGGAGCCGCTTGCGACATCTTCATTTCTGCGGCCCAAAAGCAGATGAATGAACTGGACGGATCCAAAGGCAGTGATATAAATCCGAAAGGTTTAGATTTTGTAGAGCAGGGGACCCGCATTGATCTGCTGCAGAACACCGTCGCCTTAGCTGTTCCCGAAGGTAACCCCAAAAATGTAACGGATTTTGATGACATGGCCGAGAAGCTGGAAAAAGGCGAAATCCTTCTGGCCATGGGCAACGAAGACGTGCCGGTGGGACAGTATACGCAAAAGGTCTTAGCCTTTTACGGTCTCGATGAAGAAGCCCTCGCCAAAGCCGGCTGCATCACTTACGGAAGCAATGTGAAAGAAGTTACAACCCAAGTAGACCAGGCCAGCGTCGACTGCGGTGTCATCTATGGCACGGATGCTTACAGCGCCGGGCTGACCACCGTAGACGTTGCAACGAAGGAAATGTGCGGTCAGATCATCTACCCTGCCGCAGTGCTGAACATAAGCGAACACAAAGAAGAAGCGGCGGCGTTCCTGGAGTATCTGCAAAGCGATGAATGCATGGCAGTGTTCACGAAAGTGGGTTTTGCGCCTGTAGAATAATCATAAAAACGAAGAACAACCGGAGATATGAGTATGGACTGGTACCCTCTATGGAATAGCTTGAGAATCGCGGGCATATCCTGCATAATCGTATTTTTTACCGGAATACTATTTGCCTATTACATTGCCAGGCTGCCCCGCATGCTCAAAGCGGTGTTAGACGTTATATTAACCCTTCCCCTGGTGCTGCCTCCCACGGTTTGCGGCTGGCTCCTGCTGTTGGTTTTCGGGCTCAAGCATCCTGTGGGCCGCTTTCTGCAGGAATTCGGCATACAGTTAGTGATGACCTGGTACGGAGGCATTCTGGCCTCCGCCGTAGTGGCTTTTCCTCTCATGTATAGAACCGCCCGGGGCGCTTTTGAGAGCTTTGATGAGACCTTGGAATGGAGCGGCAAAACCTTGGGATTATCCAATACTTTCATATTCTGGCGCATCCGAATGCCCGCCTGCCGCCAGGGTATTCTGGCAGGTACAGTGCTGGCCTTCGCCCGCGCTCTCGGGGAATACGGGGCCACCAGCATGCTCATCGGTTACATCCCCGGGAAAACCGCCACCGTATCCACCACAGTCTACCAGCTGTGGCGCACCAATGACGAAGCGGGGGCCATGAAGTGGGTGCTGATCAATCTTGCCATCAGTGCAGTGATCCTGTCCATCATCAACTTTTCGGAAGGAAAAAACAGGCAAGCGAGGCGAGGGGTATGAGTCTTTATGTAAACGTTAAAAAAAGGTTGGGTGACTTTGTTCTCGATGTGGAGTTCTCTTCGGAAAAGGGTGTTTCCGGGCTCCTTGGCGCTTCCGGCTGTGGGAAAAGCGTCACCCTGCAGTGCATTGCGGGAATCATCAAACCCGACAAGGGGAAAATCGTGCTCAACGGCACCACTCTCTACGACAGCCAGCTGGGCATCAACCTGCCGCCGCAGGAAAGGCAGGTGGGGTATCTCTTTCAAAACTACGCCCTCTTTCCCAACATGACCGTGAAGCAGAACATCGCCTGCGGCCTGCATTACGAAAAGAACAGATCCATGCGCAAAAAAGCCGTAGCCGAGATGATTAACCGGATGCGCCTTAACGGTTTGGAAAAACATCGTCCAAGGCAGCTTTCCGGCGGACAACAACAGCGGACGGCCCTTGCCCGGATTTTGGTGGGACAACCGGAGATACTATTGTTGGATGAGCCTTTCAGCGCGCTAGACAGCCATCTCAGAGACCAACTCCTGGTGGAACTGCGCGACATATTGAAAACTTTCGACAAAGATACTCTGATCGTAACCCACAGCCGTGACGAGGCTTACAAGCTCTGCAACACCCTTGCCGTCATGGACAACGGGCGGATTCTGAGCATGGGAGACACCAAAAAGATGTTTGCAGACCCGGGCACGCGGGTGGGTGCAACCATCACCGGCTGCAAGAATATAATTGAAGCGGTGAAAGCCGGCGACACATGTGTAAAAGTACCTGCCTGGGGTATTACATTTGATACGGGAAGGCCGGTTCGCGATGACCTTTGCGCCATCGGGATTCGCGCCCATTCCTTTTATGCAGAGCATTGGGGAAACCATCGGGCCGCGACGAACTCTTTTCCAATCCGCATCCTGGAAGAAATCGAGGATCCCTTTGAATGGACCATCAAGTTCATGTTCCGAGACCAGTCCCCGGAAAGTGACGCCGTATGGTGGCGCATGGCTAAAAACCGGCGGCAAACCATGGACTTACCGGATAGGCTTGCAGTGGACCCAAAAGATATTTTACTCCTTTATCAATAGGGGGATAGCAGGAGCAGGTAACAGGATTGTTATAATGGCAAGAAACACTATAAACAAGAAACGCTATAATCAGTTTTGCAAGGAGGAGTTTCTATGAGAAAGATGTTTGAGATTTTGACCGAAAGAAGCCAGAAGAACCAAGCTACCATGCTGGTTACCGTGGTGGCTGATGTAGGCAGCGCTCCCCGCGGAGCAGGCGCAAGCATGATCGTAGGAGAGGAGGGCCGCATACTGGGCACCATCGGCGGAGGCATGTTGGAATACAGGTCGACGCAGGAAGCGCAGAAAGACCTGGCAGAAGGAAAAGGACAGCTTAGACAGTACCGTTTGACAAAACAAGAGGTTGCCGGTCTCGGAATGGTCTGCGGCGGCAATGTAGACGTATTGTTCACATATATTGCACCTACGGACAAAAACAGAGCTGCCTTGACGACGGCCAGGGATCATCTTAAGGATCATCGGACGGGCTGGCTCCTGCTTCCTTTGGACGGTTCAGGACTTGGCTTTTACAGCGATGAGAAGGGTTTGGTAGGGCTCGACGTTGAGACGGCGCCCGGAAGAACAGAACTCATCGATCATACGACCAGCATCATCGAAACACCCTCCGGCAAGTACTACACCCAGAAACTGATGAATACCAGTCGGGTATATATATTCGGAGGCGGCCACCTTGCCCAGGAACTGGTTCCCCTCCTTGATCATCTCGGGTTCCGCTGCGTGGTAACCGACGACAGGCCGGAGTTTTCCACCAAGGAGCTTTTCCCAAACGCCGAAGAAGTTCACACGTATAATTATTCAGAACTTGACGGCAAATTCGATGTGCAGCCCCAGGATTATATCGTCATCGTCACCCGCGGCCACGTGGGCGATTACGAATGTGAGAAATTCGCCCTGAAAACCCCCGCTTATTATATCGGCGCCGTGGGCAGCCGGGCAAAGATCGCGGAGGTCAACAGAAAGCTCAGGGCGGATGGCTTCACAGATGAAGATATCGGGCGAATCACCACACCTATCGGCATCGATATCAAGAGCGAGACTCCGGCCGAAATTGCCGTCAGCATAGCCGCCCAGCTCATCGAATGCCGCGCAATTCAGCACAAACAATAAATCAAAAATCAAAAGGGACTGTCCC
>DGEG01000094.1 GCA_002385825.1 Firmicutes bacterium UBA3932
AACTTTTTGTCCGCACCCCCTTTCCGCTGCCTATACCTTTCACATCTATTCAAATATCCCGCGTTCCAAAAGAATCTGTTCCATCTGCTGAACTCTTTTGTCCCAGGAACAGGCCTTTCCGTATTCCATGCGCTTCTTCACCTTGGAAGGATCCCGCTCCTGCAATGCTTCTCTACATTTTACCACAAAATCCTCCCGGTTTTCCGCAATATATACCACATCTGCATAATCCATAACCTGCAGCGGCTCCCTGGTGCTCACGATAGGTTTTCCCGTGGCCAGATACTCATAGAACTTCAAAGGACTCACGTCCTTGGAAAGCCTGCCTTCTTTAAAGAGATTCAGGCAGACATCAAATCCTGCTATGATTTCCGGCAGTTCAGCCTGGGGCACCAATCCCATAAATCGTACATTGGGATAGGCTCGAAGCGAGGAGAGATCCACCCCGGGCAGTGAGCGGCCCACCAACACCAGTTCCCCTTCGGGGAAGGCCTGGGCTACGGCTTCCATGCATTGGTAATCGATGCATTCCTGGAGCATGCCCACAAATCCGAACACCGGTTTGTTTTCCTCGGCCGCTGCCTTTCCGGGCGATTCCGCCGCCCGTGAAAACAGTTCGTAATCCACTCCGTTGGGAATCAGCTCTGTGTTTTCGTTGTATTGTCGCAGAGTATCATAGAGTCCCGCCGCCGTGCAGAATACCTGGTCCGCCGCAGTAGCCAGATCTTTTTCCATAGCATCTACGACAACAGGATCAATCATCCCCTTATATGCGGAATGACGGTCCACGCAGTCGTAAATCACCCCTCTGTTTGGTATGAGATGAATCAGGTCGCAGGAAGTGGGCGTGTAACACCAGAGATAAGGCTCAGTAAACCCGTGTTCCTTCATCCGCTTTCGGATATAGCGGGCAATCATCTTCTGGTTGATGCGGTTGATCCAGCGATATTTATTGAAAAAGGGAAAAACGAGAGGCGGGGAATAGACCGTAATGTTGTCCTTAGCCTTTTGTCCCGGTTTTCTGAAAGCCGTCAATCGCTTGAACGCCGACCTGTCCTTCAGGGGCGCCAATATGGTGACCGGCGGATCTATATATATAACTTCCGCATCTTGTAAGCGGTTCATCACATTTTGCTTGCGGGTGGGAACGGGATAATAGTTGGAGGTGGAAATGCAAACTATCTGGCGCATCATGCCCTCCTTTCCTCTGGGCGGTTTAAGAGCCGCCTCGCCGCATCAATATTGATTTTCTGAGCCTCTCTGAGACGGGCTACGGCCTCCTGCACTTTTTCAGGTCCCCGCTGCACCGCCAGGTCGATTTCCTTACAAAGCCACTCCTTGGACAAGGATGTGAGCGATATGCAGGAATCGGATCCGATATATTTAATAAAGCTGTCCACTTTCACATCGTAGGAAATGCCGATGACAGGCGCGCCTCCTGCCGTAGCGAAGATCAGGGAGTGAAGCCTCATCCCCACCACTACTTCCATGGAGCCCAGCATCCCGATGAGCTCTTCCACAGTATGCTTTTGACTGCAGGTGTAATAAGGACTTGTCATGCCGGCAGTGGCCTTTGCCGCTGCGGATATGTCCTTTGGAATTTCAATGGGTAGAAACACCGGCGTCAACCCGTAGGTTTTCCAGGCATAATCCGCCGCTTCCCCTATCCACTCGGGATGGCGAAAATCCGGCCAGTTGCGCAGGCAAAAACCGATCATCCGAATTCCGGCAGGAACTCCTTCTTGAGCAAAAGCGGCCTCTACCACCGCAGGGTTCGCTTTTTGTATGTTCACCGTGGGGTCTGCGGCCAGGATGATCTCCGGCTTGTCCACCTTCATTTCTTTAAGCAGTTCCAGGGACACTCTGTCTCTCAGGGTGATAATATCTGCGGTGCTGTTGAGTACCTTCGCGGCAATCCGGCGGTTCCTCGGTAAATTGATGGGGCCGATGCCGCATCCGTACATGATGATTTTGCATCCGCACCACTTAGCTGCTTTTAATGTAAACAGGTAAAAGTACAGGGATCTTGAGGAGGTGACATCCTGCATCAGGCTGCCTCCCCCGTTGACAAATATCTCCGCTTTCCGGAGACTCCGTATGAAAGCGACCACGTTGAATATATACATGGCCCTAGTCTTGTTAGCGACCCTGGTCTCATTTTTTCTTCTGGTCATGACCCAGAAAGGCATGTCGGGATCGATTTCGCGGAATTGGGACAGGATGGCCTTCAAAATGGCCTCGTCCCCTGCATTGCCTCGGCCGTAAGCCCCGCAAATGACCGCGCCGTGCCTGCCTTTATACTGCTTGCGGCGAAGGATGGTACGATAGACCTGTTCCTGATCCTCTCGCATGCGCTCCAGGGAAAAATCTTTTTTTGCCTTTTGAAACAAGTTTTCTGCCAGTCTGCGCCTCAATTCTTCATCCACGGACAACCTGTATATGTACTCACCGAAGGTCTCCACATCTCCCGCTTCGAACAGGAAGCCGTTCTCTCCGTTGTTTATGAGTGCGGGGATGCCTCCCACGCGACTGGCTATGGCGGGGCAATGCTCGTAAGCCCCTTCCAGGAGGGAATAAGGGAAGGTTTCAGAAAGAGAAGCCAGTACGTTGATGTCCACTTTGGAAAAGAAGCCCTTGATATCGTCCACCCATCCCACAAACTCGACTCTGTGACTGATTTCAAGCTCTCGGGCCAAGGCCTTTAATTCCTTTTCATCCTCGCCGGTTCCCGCAATCAAAAGCTTTAACCTGGGATTTTTCCTGAAAGCAATGTTGAAGGCACGAATTACCGTGCCGATGTCTTTGATGGGAGTAAGCCTGGCGGCGATACCCACGATGATATCTTCGTCCTCACCTTTGGGCGGCCTGGGTTCTTTTCTTGCTCCCGAAAAATCAAGGCCGTTGTAAATCGTAAAAATCCGCCAGGGGTCAAAGCCTCTCTCAATGAGGTTCTGCTGCATCCTGTCGGCCACCGCTACATAGAAGTCCATGTTCCGAAGGGCTATAGCGTTAATCAGGCCAAAAGTATACTGCTTCAACGGCATGCCCATATAATCCAGCCTGGGGTCCGAGTGGACCGTTGTCATCACCGGAATGGTCCGCAGCTTCTTGACAAGCACCCCCAGCATGTTGGCCTTGGCGCCGTGACAGTGAATCACATCGGGTTTGAAGCTGTCCACTTCTTTCAGCGCCATGCTCATGTCCTTAAAAACGTTCAAGCCGTTTTCAATGATCACCACGTCCAGGCCCATTTCACTGCCTTCGTCGGCTAAAACGCCGCTGCGGAAGCTCACCAACCTGAGATCGTTGGTTTCCGACAGTTCCCGGGCCAGGGACAATATATGGGTTTTGCCGCCTCCGATGTCGCCACCGGCGGCAAACAACATTATCCTCATTGAATCCTCCACTTTCCTGCAAAGCCTTGCTTTGTGAGGGTCCCTGCGACAAACCTCGCAGGGACCCTCACAATATTACGTCTATCGGCCTTTATTTCCGGCTGCCTAGTACAAGCCTGTAATGATGGTAGCCACCTGTGCCCGGGTCACCGGGTCTTTCGGCCAGACTTTACCGTCGTATCCCGAAACTACCTGCTGCTGTACCAGTGTTTTCACATAAGGAAGAGCCCAATCGGCCACCTGGCCGTAGTCGGCGAACTTGGTCAAGTCCGCTTCCGCATATCCCCGTTGCTGTGTCCGGCCGATAATCGTCATAACTTCCTGCCTGCTTATGGCACCCATCGGGTTGAAGTATACTTTTCCTTCTTTTGCAGTTCCCATTATAATGCCCATTCCGTACATGGCTTTAACCGATTCAAGCGCCCAGGCCGGTATGTCTGCAGCATCCTCGAAGGGCAGGACAATATGCTCATATCCGGCGGCCTCTTCTCCCATCCAGTTTTTCATGAGAACGGCAAACTCTGCCCTGGTGATGCTCCTGTCCGGATGGAAAGCCAGACCGCTGTCCGTCTTCACTCCGTTCACAACACCCTTTAAGTAAAGGAAAGCCGTATTATCCTTGCCCCAATGGGTTCCCATATCGATGAAAGGCTGGGGCGCCTCAGGCCCCCAGGGCAGCGTCAGGCTGCTGCGGGCAAGATTTCCGCTCTCATCGGAAACCACCAGCGCGATCCTGTGCATGGCTCCGTCAGCGGGAGGTAAAGCAGCCGTAAGGGTTTTTGTATTTGCATTATATTGAAATTGCAACGGTTGGACGTCATAGGTCAAAACCATGTCCGAGGCGGAAATTGCGGCGTCCATTCCGTCACTGACAACAGCGGTCAAAGTCTGTTCGCTAACGCTCATCTGGATCTGCGGCGGCTCAAGGTCAACGTAATAACCCAGTCCTCCCATGACCTGATCTAAATAGAAGGTTCCCGCCTGCTTGCCTGTTGCCTGCAGCTTCAGATAAGTGAGCCCGGTTGCCCCCGAAGGCAGGTTTACATGGATCATCTTCCAACCGGTAAAGTCAAGCTTTGTACCGATTATCTCCTTTACCCCTTCCGGCGTGCTTACGATCAGGTTCATCGTATTGCCGGATCCGTCACCGTATACCCAGAAATTCAGGCTGTTTGTCTTCCTGGTAAATGCCAGGGAAGACGGAACGTAGATCTCGTTTTCGCCGGCTATTGCAAAATCATAGTTCACCTGAGCGCTCTGATATCCGTAGCGCACCTTTGTAAGATCCGTGTTCAGATTTACGGATAAACCCGGCAAGGGCTGCGTCTGGAATATATGGGTAGAACCTTCAAATGTTTCGAGGCGCCACCCGTCGCTGGTAATTCGTACGTTTATCGATGCGGAGGTTCCGCCGGCTGAAGCAGTTATAGTGCCCGTTCCGCTGGTTATGTTGGCGGCGGTAAATCTACCGTTTTCATCGATTTCTCCGATTCCTCCGCTTACGCTCCAAGTGTAACAGTTGTCCTGGGAGATAAGCGGAAGGCGCTTGTACATTGCAGATGCGGAAAGATCGATGGATTCGCCGCCGGTGACAGCAATGTCGGTAACCGCTTTGCCCTCCGCCTGATTTATAATGCTTATGCTGTCCGGCTTGGCAACCACGGTGACATCCACCGTAGCAACGGTGTTTTTATCTAATTTTGCCGTGATCTCGCCGGTTTTAGCCGAGTTGCCTGCTTTAAACACATTGTCTTCGTCGAAGGTTCCGATACCGTTTGAAGCGCTGAACGTAAGAGATGTAATGTCAGGCGCCTCCACCGGATAATAGTAATCGTCCGTCGCCTTTACGTTGAAGGCCTGCGTGGCTCCGGCCAGCATCCTCAAGCTGTAGGGGTACAGATGGATGTTGGCAAGGCGACCTGTGGGCAACGCTGTATTAACCAATAAAATGTAGTTTGCACAATTGCGAAGAGAGCCTTGAGAAGGTTTGTTCACGTTAGTAATGCTGCTCTCCCCCGGGTAGATGGAATGAATGGCCGTTGATCCTCCTCCGTCCAGGTTGACAGCTTCCACGCAGCCCAGTTCCAACATTCGGTTTGCCAACTGGGCCAGGGTCACTCCTTTGCTGTGGCCGGAAAGCCTGCCGTCTACCGTGTAGAACACGACGCTCCCGTCATTCCTAACGCCTAAAGCCGTGCGGGGATGGATCTCCGCGTTTGAAGGAGCCACATTAACGCCCGCCGTGACGAGTTTTTCTCCCGCTCCAACAGCATGTACAACATCGTTCCATGCAGGATCCGCACTGAAAGTAATGGTGACCGGATCCCCCGAAACCAACCCGGATAAATTGGCTAAATTACCCGGATA
Source organism: Firmicutes bacterium UBA3932 (assembly GCA_002385825.1). GTDB lineage: Bacteria > Bacillota > Clostridia > Peptostreptococcales > Anaerovoracaceae > UBA1426. Next base: position 5,763 of record DGEG01000094.1, read on the forward strand.
ATCCGTTTCCGACGCTATGGTCAGAAGGAGTCTTCCCGGAGGAATAAAGGTGGGTCCCGTGGCGTTGGATACGGATTCAACCGTTGCCTCCACGGTATCGTTCAACCGCAGTTCTTCCGAATCAACGGTCAATAGAACATTATAGGTAGGTATTGTGGCTTTATTCGTATTGTCGTTGCCAAAAACCCTGGTGTAAAGCATCACACCGGATGCCTTTGTAACGGTTTTATTCAGATGAATCGAACCGATGGGCGCGGACAAGTAAGGACTTTCAATCTTGATATTCAGGTTTGCCCTTCCTATAATAGCCGTGCCGTCTTCGTAGAACCCCACAGCGGGGTTGGACATGCTTTCAGATGTGATGAGGAGCCCGTCCTTTATGGTCATCCCCAAAGGAACGCCGGTGCTCATGTTGAAGAAATCTCCGTTAATACCGGCAATTACATGCTTGCCTTCTGTTGTGGCTTTTTCAACCACCGCTCGAAAACTGGCTGCCCCATACACATCGTTTCCATGAGAAATTATTGGAACTACGTTCCCTCCGGGATAGTATTCGATATAGTTTTCAGTGATCTTTTCCGTGTACCCGGCATTCCAATAGATCTCGTTTGCCAGTCGTGTTTTTTCACCGATGAGCAGTGATGATCCGTAAAGTTTGTCCCCAAAGCTGGCTGCAAATGCTGTCCACCCAGTGAAAGCACTGATAACCAATACTACCGCCAGCAGTAACGATAGCCGTGATTTAAAATTTCTCATGTTATCAACCCTTATCCTTCTCTTTATATTTCTAGCTGTTATTACTAGCAAGTGAAACTGTAAGTTGTAAACTTAAGTCGGATTGATTTGGGCCTGGTTAAGCTAATCGAAACTTAGTCGTACTTGTCGAAGCTTACTCGATCGTATATGTACCCTTTACCATGACCCAGATGTCTTCCGCTGCGCTTATCCCCCTGCCGTCGGCTCTCGGGATCAAAAGCAGGTGGTTTCTCGTAACTGCAAAGCCCCCCTTCAGGTCCTTGCCCTCCGTTACATCGGAAAGCCCGTCCTGTCCCGAAGCAACGGCGAGAGCGCTTCCGCTGCGCAGGATGAGCTCCGTTCCTTCTCCTCCGATGAGTTTTTTACCCGCTTCTACAAAGACGGGTTTAAATGTTGCTGAGGATCCACCTGTTTCAACACCCTTCAACGCTGATGCGATTTGCGAATCCACATAGCTCTTGGTCACTACAGGGTCTTCAGCTGAACCGGGCTCATAGCCGGCAGCCCCCACCGCCACAGTTGTAACGATGAGGGCCAGAGCAACAATCAATACCGCTACATTTGCTTTGTTCATGTCCCTTCTCCTTTGTGATTCGTTTTAACTTTTGCCGGTGTACATAGCCGCCTGTCAGAAATCCACGATCCCCAGACTGATGCTCAGGGCTTCATTGGTTTTCTGCAGGCATTTATCATCGATCCGGCCGATCTTTTCTCTCAGCCGTTTTTTATCAATGGTTCGCAGCTGCTCCAACAGAACCACCGAATCTTTGGCCAACCCGTTCCCTTCGGCCGGGATCTCCACATGGGTTGGAAGTTTGGCCTTGTTGATCTGTGAAGTAACTGCAGCCACGATGACCGTAGGACTATATTTATTACCAATGTCATTCTGTACTATTAGAACAGGACGAACCCCGCCTTGTTCCGAGCCGATGACAGGACTTAAATCGGCAAAATATATTTCACCTTTCTTTACAATCAAGTCATTCTCACACTCTCTTCCGTACACTCCGTCGGGAATCCAACCCGTGACGGATGTTATTTTGTTGTAAAAACAATGCTAATAATTTTTATCGATGGAAATTGCCATTGGACAATTGCATTTTCCCGTTTGGGATTGCCCTTTTATTTAGCAACAATAGTAAAAGTATTAAATTCTAATGAATGCCGCCGCTGTAATTTACAGCAGCTTTGACTCGTATTTTTCCAAATCGGTCAGGGTCTCTTCCATGCCTTCCTCTGCTAAGAACAGGTTAAGTCCGCTCATTTCCTCGTATCCGCGAATCAATTCTGCTCGTATCTGCTTTTTCTTTTCCTCTTCATGATAGAGGTTGAGAGCTTCTCTGATCAATTCGCTCCTGTTTTTCTTTTGCGCTTCTGCTATGCGGTCCGTCTGCTCAAGCAATGAAACAGGCAGGCTTATGATTATTTTCTTCAGATTTGACATTTGCGTACCTCTCGCTTTCCTTTCGTATGGCTGTTTGGATATCTAACTATATATATGTTTGTATATTCAAACGCATATCGAGTATAAATCACGTGTCGCATTTTGTCAAATCTTAAGACCCTGTAATTTTCTGGATGGCTAAGCCCATCATGGCCGCGATGTCCGAAGCAATGATACCGTATTCACCCAGTGCCTTTGCCGCTATATCCCCGGCAGCTCCGTGGATATAGACTCCGCAAGCTGCGGCTTCGAAACAGGATAATCCTTGTCCTGCCAATGCACCGATGACGCCGGATAGCACATCACCGCTGCCGCCTGTGGCCATGCCCGGATTTCCTGTCGTATTAATATATGTCTCTCTGTTTGGGGTTGCCACAAGGGTGCCTGCCCCCTTTAAGACGGTAACGGCGCCGATTTGTTCCGCCAGACGACAAGCGGATTCCACCCTGTCAGCGTTGATTTCTTCGGTGCTGCAGCCCAACAGCCTTGCAGCTTCTCCCGGATGGGGCGTTATAATCAACCGTCCCGAAGCTTTTTTTGCAAGCTCCTTCAACCCATCGTTTCGGGCAAGCAAATTCAGACCATCCGCATCGAGAACAATCGCAGGACAGTTGCTATTCAGCACAGTTTCAATTAACGGAACATTGGATGAATCATCTCCCAACCCCGGACCGATAACTATGGCTTGATGCCCTTCAAGCCATTCCGGTGGAAGCGATCTGGATACACAGGTGGCTTCAGGTACGCCGACCTGCAAGATGGGAAAAAGGTGTTCCGGTACAGAGACCCGTACCAGGCCGGCTCCACTTCGCAGGGCCCCTCTGGCGCTTAGGACCGCTGCCCCGGCCATACCTTCGCTGCCGGCGATGATAAGAACCTTTCCGCAATCACCTTTATGTAGCTCCTTGTCTCGCTTCTTGATGAAAGTATTGACAAAGGCTTCATCTATTAAACCAGGGGTGTTCATTTTTTTACCCTTTCCTTGTCTATTTCTATTGCTATACGTTCATTTCTCATAATCACCGTTTTATTTTATCTTTTTTCCGCCCGTTCGTAAACCGTTCCACTCATAAAGTAAAGAACTTGTCATAAATACGACCTTGACAAAAAGAACAAAGGGAATGTGAAAAAAACCGAGTTATGTGTGGATACAAGAGGGATAACCTTGAGATTCCACCCATAACTCAACTTTTTGCACAAAAGGACCGTTTTACAACCTTTGATCCACACACAACTCCATTTTTTGAACAAAATTTTGAGTTCCGCATATGCCAAGATCTCTTAAAGTAAATTCAAACTCAGAACAGTATAGCGTCAAACAATATGATAATGGATTTTTTGTTTTTGTTTCCTCCTTTGACTTGCGCGAACATGGGTTTTCGCGTTATAATTAATGTTTGTAAGGCCACAAGGTGACCATGCAACGTGCAATACCTATCATCCTATCATCGGTATTTCTATTTTAGTATACGTTAGGAGGTGAAAGTATACATGGATACCGGCCCTAGTCCTACCGACCAACGCATCTCAATCACTAAGGCTGCTAAGAAAATTGCTGAGAATAACTGCACATGTCCCTGCTTTCACAGAACTCCTACCGGTTACAGCTGTTTTGGTTTTTTACTTTTCGACCGGGTCTAACCTGACGCTTTTACCTGACGGGTTTTCTCATAAGCTGTGGACATTGTGCCTAAACTAAGAGAGGAGGAAATGCCCATGGAATACGATAGAGAAAAGCTGTCAGAAGAAAGCATCTCTCAAATTTTGCAATTGATCGAAGAAAAAAGTTACATCAAAGCCAGAGAAGAGCTTTTGAAATATAACGAAGTTGATATTGCCGAAATCCTGGAAGATATCATGGACGTTGCAGGAGTTGATAAGACCATCATCCTTTTCCGCACCCTTCCGAAAAATATCTCCGTGGAGGTCTTTTCCTATTTAGATATCGAGGAGCAGCTTAAAATTATCAACGGAATTACCGACAAGGAGCTCCACTATATCATTGAGGAACTTCCTTTCGACGATATGATCGACGTGTTGGAGGAACTGCCCGCCAACATCGTGGATAAGATTCTGGAAAAATCATCGAAAGAAGAACGCAAACTTATCAACACCTTCCTCAATTATCCGGAGAACAGCGCGGGCAGTTTAATGACCCCGGATTATATCAGCTTGCAGAAAGATATGACGGTAAAGGAAGCTCTGGCTTATATAAAAAAGGAAGGCATGGACAGCGAGACCGTATACACTTGTTACGTCAAAGACACGGGAAGAAAGCTTATTGGAATCGTTTCCCTGCGGTCTTTGGTCATCTCCGATGACGACGTGATTGTAAAAGATATTATGCAGACGGATTTTGTGTACGTCAACGTGCTTGATGATCAGGAGCAGGTTTCGAACATGTTTAAAAAGTATGGCTTTCTTGCCATGCCTGTTGTGGATAACGAAAACAGGATCGTCGGCATCATTACCGTAGACGACATTCTGGATATCATCGACGAAGAAACCACGGAAGACTTCCAGAAGATGGTCGGTGTCACCGTCTCCACGGTGGAGTATCTGGACATGAGCGTGTGGACACACGTGAAAAACAGGTTTCCCTGGCTGCTTTTCCTGATGGTTTCTTTGATGATTACGGGAATGATCATTGCTCAGTTTGAAACGCTTCTGTCCAAGGTTATTGTCCTTGTGGCATATCTCCCGCTCCTCATGGGTACGGGTGGAAATTCCGGCTCTCAATCTGCCACTCTGGTAATACGCGGAATTGCTGTGGGAGACATTTTGCCCAGGGATGCCTGGCGTATATTATGGAAAGAGCTGCGAATCAGCTTTTTAATCGGAGCCGGCCTCAGCACGCTTAATTTCATCAAGATAATGCTGTTAGACGGCGAAAGCGCCGCCATAGCCCTTACAGTATGCGGTGCAATGCTCGTGATTATAATGTTGGCGAAGACCATCGGCGGGATGCTGCCCATGCTGGCTAAGAAGCTGGGAATCGACCCGGCCCTCATGGCAAGTCCCATGATCGCATCCCTTATCGACATGATTTCCGTCATAACTTATTTCGCTCTCGCTTCCCTCATACTGGGAATTTAGTATTGTATGATGTCGGTTGACGCTTGCTCGTACACACCGGAGCGCCACCCTGCGATCCAAATATTTGTTATAATACTCGTAAAAAGTGTTTGATACAAAATGCAAGACACCAATAAAAGTGCGCTATTATCCGTGATTGTAAAAAAAGGAGGAGAAAATGGAAGGGGTAATTATAGAACGGACGATTGAGAACCTGGAAAGGAACGGCTTTAGCGTCAAGTTTTTTGAAGACAGCCAGTCTGCAAAAGAGGCAATGCTCGAGGAAATAAAGCCGGATCAAACCGTTGGTTTCGGTGGGTCCATGACCATAGTGGACATGGGTATTTACGAGATTCTGAAAGAAAGGGGCAACCCCGTCTATTGGCATTGGAAAGCCGGCGAAGGTGAAGACAGAAAGGAACTGCTAAAACAGGCAGCCAACACAGACGTCTACTTTTCCGGTACCAACGCGATAACGGAGTGCGGCAGACTGGTCAATATCGACGCAACATGTAATAGAATTTCCGGCATACTTTTCGGACACGATAAGGTCATCATTGTATCCGGTGTAAATAAAATTACCCGCAGTCTGGACGAAGCGCTGGTCCGGATTAAAAACATTGCAACTCCTGCTAACGCAAAAAGGCTGGGGATAAAAACACCTTGTGCAGAAGTGGGTAAATGCATGAACTGCGACAGTGAGGACCGCATATGCAGGGCTACATTAATCATCGATCGCGTTCCCAGAGCAAATCCCATAACTATTTATCTGATCAACGAAAACTTGGGTTATTAACAGAAAAACGTTTATTACCAGTATTACATAGTATAGGAAAATTGAAGGAGGAGAGGGTGATTGAATCACCCTCCTTCATTTTAAACAGACACTTTAAGCAGACACTGAATTACTTATTAAGGCTATCAAGAAAGGCTTCCGTATCTTTTCTGTAGGGAATCGGCGTTACGGCTCCATGACCCATGGTTGATAACGCGGCTGCCGCATTTGCATATTCGGCCGATTCAAAAATGCCATATCCTTTTAAATACTGGGCACAAAACGCGCCATCAAAAGTATCGCCCGCGCCGGATTGATCTACAGTATCGACCTTCAACCCGGGGATCAACTTCCTCGATTTGCTGAATGAACAGAGGTATGGCCATTACCGGAAACGAGTTGATGCCTGCAAAAATTTGCTGTGGAAGCATGGTCATTGCAATACTGCCGCTCTCGATAAAAGCAAACAAAGCCGCAATGCACATTGTTAGAAAGACAGGGAGGCCAAGGAATAGAGCAATCAAGAAAGTAATGAGTAATATTGTTGCCATTAGTATCTCTCCTCCTCATCATCGGTTGCGGTTTCAACGTCTCGTATCTTTTGCAGAAAGATGGAATCTTCGATCAGCTCTTCTCCGGCCTGTATTTCCGCTTCTAAGTCCGCATCCTTCTTTTTGTTTACATATTCAGTAATGCTGGTGACGAAATGATAGATAAAGAGAAGAGCTCCCAACGGAATCGTTAAATACCAATAGCCCACCGGCCAGCGCAATACCTCTGTCAGATTGCCCATGTACTTCAACGCATATTGCGCGCCAAGTACTAATAAAATACACATTATTGCAATTATGACCAGGGAAATGATAATCCTCATAAATTTACGCAGCCTTTCGGGCAACAAATCCTGGAAAATATAAAAAGCGGAATGGCGACTTTGCTTCATAGCAAGCCCCATTCCCAGAAAAGCAATACTTACCATCAGGTAACGCGAAACTTCTGCCGCCCATGATAAGGAGTTTGAAAAGAAGTATCGACCTATGACATTGATGAACACCAATAAAAACATAATTGAAATTGCAATTAAAAGCAAAATTTCATTGATTTTGGTCACCACATATGTAACCTTTTCAAGAGTCCTTCTTGAAGTTTCCAAATCCGCCCTCCTATTCTTCACTTTCTTCATCAACAGACGAGTATTTAATTTGCATTAATGACTCTTTCATTCGCCTCATGCGATCCATAGCCTGATTGCCCTTTTTCAACATAACGCCTACTGCTAATATGTCGATCACCATCAGATGAGCGAGGCGGGAAAGCATAGGAAGATATATGTCTGTGTCTTCGTCAACGTTTATTCCCACGGTATGTGTACAGATTTTCGCCAGCGGGGAGCTGTTCATAGTAATGCCGATCACGATACCTCCTTGGGCCTTTGCAATTTTTGCATTCGTAATCAGATTCTCAGATTTCCCCGTATGGGAGATTGCAACCACCACATCGCCTTTAGACATTACCCCCGCGGACATGCACTGCATATGAGGGTCGGATGTGGTAGCACATGAAATGCCTGCTCGGAAGAACTTATGATATGCGTCCTGTGCCACCACCGCAGAGGCACCCTGACCCCAGAATTCTATTTTTTTGGCATTCGACAGTATCTCGACCAGCTCTTCAATGTCATCCTCGTTTATACTGTTTAACACTTCATTCAGGGTCGATATTGTGGCAATGCCGACTCTGCGGATATACGAGTCCGGGTTGCCGTTCTGTTCAACACTCCAGTGAACATAGTTTTCCTTTAACGCCAATTCCTTGGCTAAATGAAGTTTGAAATCCTTAAACCCAGGAAAACCAAGCATAGCGCAGAAACGCATAATTGTGGGATCGCTGACGTTGGCAAGTTGAGATAGTTTACTAATGCTCATTCTGACTATTTTCTCAGGTTGCTCCAGAATGACTTCTGCAATTCTCCGGTAACTGGCGGAGTATTCATCCATGTTATTTTCTATTATCTTTAAAACGTAGGATGATTTCACGACCTCACCTCAATTTTGTAGTAAATTTACTACATTTTTTTGTTATAATACTACGGAAAAAATACGATGTCAATAGTCTATGTCACCTTTTCTGCTTTTTTCTACAAGTTATTTCAAGATGTTTTCAGGGAAACCCTCGGTTCGTAGTTTTACAACATGATTTTTTATTCAGACTATTCTAATATGTAATTTTATAACGTTTGCCGATAAAATATGAGTTCATGTGGGCGCATGTTTAATTATTAATTTGCCTCTCTCTTAAGCCCTGGCCCCTTGACGCAGATTTGTCAATATGCTATTGTGGAAACAGCGATACGATGTGCTAGTTTTAACGATTTCAGAAGATTATTATTTACGAAAAGAGGAGAGGAAATGTCAAAAAATCTAGCCGAAAAGTATATTGAGATCGTGAAGGAACGGAATCCAGGCGAGCCGGAGTTCCAGCAAGCAGTAGAGGAAGTTATTCGTTCTCTGGAACCGGTTCTGGAAAAGCATCCTGAATTCGAAAAAGCAGGTCTGATTGAAAGGCTGATCGAGCCCGAAAGAGCGGTTCAGTTCAGAGTTGCCTGGGTTGATGACTCCGGTCAAGTTCAAGTCAACAGAGGTTACAGATACCAGTTCAACAGCGCTCTCGGACCCTACAAAGGCGGAGTCAGATTCGATCCCAGTGTAAACCCCAGCGTAATGAAATTCCTGGCCTTTGAGCAGATTTTCAAGAACGCACTCACAGGGCTCCCCATTGGCGGCGGAAAAGGCGGAGCAGACTTCAATCCCATGGGTAAATCCGACGGCGAAGTTATGAGATTCTGCCAGGCTTTCATGAATGAACTGTATAGACATATTGGACCGTACACCGATAGCCCTGCAGGCGACCTGGGCGTTGGCCCCAGAGAGATCGGATACATGTTCGGTCAGTATAAGAAACTCGTAAATAGATTTGATGAAGCAATAACAGGTAAGCAAATAGTTTACGGCGGACTCAACGGAAGAGCAGAAGCCACCGGATTCGGAATCGTCTATTTCGCCAACTGCATGCTGGAAGCCAACGGCGAAAAACTGGCCGGCAAGAGAGTCGTTATCTCCGGTTTCGGTAACGTGGCATGGGGTACAGCTCTCAAGTTAGAAGAGTTGGGTGCAAAATTAGTCGCCTTCTCTGGTCCGGACGGATATATCCTGGATGAAGCCGGAATCACCGGAGAGAAAATCGATTATTTCCTCGAATTGAGAAACAGTGGAAAGAACATCTGCCAGCCTTATGCTGACAAATTCCCGGGTTCAGTTTTCGTTCCCGGAAAGAAACCTTGGGAAGTTGAAGCTGACCTGTACATCCCCTGCGCAATGCAGAATGATATCCGCTTGGAAGATGCCAAGAACATCGTCGCCTCAGGCGCCAAGTTCGTTTGCGAAGGCGCAAACATGCCTACCACCAATGAGGCCCTGGATTACCTGATGCAGAACGGTGTTATCGTAGGTCCTTGCAAAGCTGCCAATGCCGGCGGTGTAGCTTGCTCCTGCATCGAGATGGGTCAAAACGCAGGTCACACGGTATTTTCACCGGAGCAGGTACACGCCCAGCTCAAGACCATCATGGTCAATATTCATGACAGCGCTGCCAAAGCGGCACAAGAATATGGACTTGGCTACAACCTCGTCGCCGGTGCAAACATTGCCGGTTTCATGAAGGTAGCCCAGGCAATGATGGCTCAGGGTGTGGTCTAAACCCGAATTCGTGCCATAAATCGCATATTGTGGAAAATCACATGCACATACAAAGAGAGCGGTTCAATAGCCGCTCTCTTTATTTGTCGCTTTCTTGATTTTTCTGTGCAGAAAATCAGGTTGTACGTAAATTACTGTAAAAGTGGCTTCCTTGTGTGCAAAAATACGGATTGTACGTATGCGGAAAGAACAATACTTACGTACAATCTGAAATTTTGCACAGAATACCCTGAAAAATGGAATACCCAATGAATAAATCAAAGTACAATCTGAAATTTTGCAGGTTCTATAATAAATGTTG
>DGEG01000106.1 GCA_002385825.1 Firmicutes bacterium UBA3932
TTCATAATCTTTATTTATGGTTACATTGCAATCTGACGCCTCTTTAAAATCTTAACCATTTAAAGAAAGATATGAAAAATGGTTAGCATCCTGGCTTTAGGTCTTCGATGCTAACCATTGATTCGAACCATTGTGCAACCATTGCGCAACTACTGTGCTAACTATTTAAACACATCTAATTGCTTCTTACTCAGCTGCCTCCGCTTCCAATTCTGCCGCCTTGGCTGCCGCGGCCTTCTTCATGGCAGCTTTTGTCAGAAGATAGATGATCAAGTTGGCTCCACCGATTATAATTGCACCACCTACCAGAAAAGTAATCATGTGAATCGGCGTGTTCGCCGGCACCTGCTCAATGTTTATTGTACTAATAATCAGATAGGTAAACGCCACATTGTTAAAAACGGAAGGAGCGACGGGATGCAGCACGATGAGAGCCATGATGACGATTGTCAGAGGCACCATGGTACCCATCAGGTGTCCTAAGGTCGGCGTCAACGCCATTGCAGCCATCATGAAGAGCCAGGAAGAGGCCAAGCCCACCAACCCTCCTATAAATATTTCCTTTAGTTTCTTCTTCGTATCGCCCTGCAGCACGAAGAAGAACATGCAAGCGATAAACAGGGTCCACCCGTGATGGATTCCCAAGGCGATGATAACAGCGTTGCAGACCACGATCCAAAGGGCGATGAGGATCAAGGGGATTGCTGTTTGCTTATCCAGCTTATGCTTTGGGTTTGACATAGTAACCTCCTTTTTCCGACACATACTCTTCACTTGGCAATATCAACTTACGGCCTTCACTATTTTCCCGGCAGGATATCTTTCGATGCAATTCTTCTCCTGCCAAGCTCATCCGCCGGACACTACACGCAGCACCTTTATTTTCGCGCCGTCTTCTATTTCTTCAAAAGCATGCTGCGCAAAACTCATAACCTTTCCGTCCAGCAAGAGCAAAGTCATCCCGTCGACTTCTTCGCCTGCAGCGGCAAGAGCCTCACCTAACGTCATATTCGGTTTATAAGAGATTTCCTTCTCATTGACATATATCATCAGAAATCGAACAGTACCTCCAATTCATAATCGTTGATATCGAACACAGAACCCGTCGCCACTGAACGCTCTTTATAGAAGAACTCCGGCAGCCTGTCGTCGGCATCGGTCATGCCTGCCATTTTGTTGTATGCGCGCTCCGTCAGCAGCGTTTTTACTCCCATGGCGCCAAGCCGCGGGAATCCGTAATTCCCGCCGTACATGGCATCCATCATATCTCCCAGCTTCGGCATAACGGGAACTACGTGGGCGAAGGCAAAGATGCACATCATGCTGTCAGCGATGCACATGGCCACCTGCAGTTTATTGGAAGCATAGGCCTGGGCGGCCCGGCCTGCATCGTCAAAAGCCCTGCCCATGGTCAAGCCTGCCGTGTGATCCGCGCCCATGGGGCTGGTGGCATATGTAATTCCCGTTCCTTTGGTATTTCTCGGCTCATAGCCGGCCAGCGCCTGGTGCTTAACCGCAGGAATCCTCTTGCACCCCAGATATTTTCCGACCGCCTCACATCCGTCTCCCATTATTTTCCCAAACTCTGTGCCCTCTTTCATTTCACCGAGGAGTGCCAGCGCTGCTTCCGCATCTCCCCAAGGCAGCTTTCCCGCTTCCATAGCTACCGCTATGCCGTTGGCCGCTTCAATGGTATCCACACCTATGTCATCACATAAACGGTCCATCCTGGCGATGCTGTCCAGATCCGAAATGTGACAGTTGGGTCCGAAAAGAGCAATGGTCTCGTATTCAAAACCAGAAGTCAGATACTCCCCGTTTTCATCATTGTAGCAGTTGGAGCATTGGACCACACAGCCTGGCTGACAAGCCAGTTTATTCTTTCCGCCCCGAGTGGCCAAATTCGTCAGGAATTTATTGGACCCCACTTCCTGATATGCAGGAAACAGTTTTCCGGAAAAATTATCTACAGGCAGGATGCCGTTTGTCCCCGTTACCTCTATGGTGGAAATGGTGCCGATATTATGGAAAGGATCGCTCTGCGCGCCCTGGGCAATGACTTTGTTTACCAGAGCGCAGACCTCCTTGAACTTTTCTTCGTCTGCATACTCCACTTTGTAACGTTCTGCAGGCTTCTCCACCACGATGGCTTTTAGGCCTTTTCTTCCCATGACGGCGCCTAACCCGCCTCTGGCGGCTGCCCGGCTGGGATGCCCTGCGCCGAATTCCGAAACATGGATAGAAGCGCTGCGATATCCCAGTTCTCCGGCGGATCCGATGGTAATGGTAGCCACCTTGTCACCGAAGCGACCGGCCAGTTTTTCCCTCAGTTCATAGTTATTAACTCCTTTATATTCTGCCGCGTCCAGCAGCTCTGCCTTTCCTTCCCGGTCGATGTGCAGCAGCCAAAGTCCTTCCTCCTTCGGAAGTCCCTGCAAGACAATCATCTTGATGCCCTGCTCCGCCAGAAGAGTCCCCGCATAACCGCCTACATTGCTTTCTTTAATGCCGCCTGTCAGTGGACTTTTCCCGCCTACAGACAGACGGTGTGCCGTGGTAAAGCTAGTTCCGGCAAAGAGTCCCAGACAGAAAAGCAGCTGATTTTGCTCTCCCAGCGGGTCACACTGAGGAGGCACGTTTTTCATCATGTATTGGATACGGTAATCGGTTCCAAATCCAAGGAAGATGAAAGCCTATTGACCATGGTCGAACGGAAAACCAGAAACGCATTGATACGCAAGATTCCTTCGAAAAAAGCAGAAGCAGTTAGGAAGGAATTTGATCAGATCAAAGACTGTCTCTTATACACATCT
>DGEG01000066.1 GCA_002385825.1 Firmicutes bacterium UBA3932
ATCAAACAGGTGCCAGTGATTATATATTCGCCAAAGTTGTATTTGGTGTCAGACACCAAACACAGACACCAAACACAACTCCACAAAAGACAACTTAAATACTGCACTGGCCACTGCGGTTTTGCCATTTTGATTGGAGGAAACGGAAATGGAAAAGGAAAAAGTTGTTCTTGCATATTCGGGCGGTTTGGATACGTCCGTTATTATGACCTGGTTGAAGGAGCATTACGACTATGACGTCATTGCGGTCTGCTTCAATGTGGGTCAGGATGATGACTTTGCAGCCATTGAAAAGAAGGCCTACGACACCGGGGCTATAAAAACCTATGTACTCGATATCCGGGAGGAATTCATCACCGGTTACATCTGGCCCACTCTTAAAGCCGGCGCCATCTACGAAGGAGATTATCTTCTCGGCACTTCTATGGCCAGGCCGCTGATGGCCAAGAAGCTGGTCGAAATCGCAGAAACCGAAGGCGCCTATTATATAGCCCACGGCTGCACGGGAAAAGGCAATGATCAGGTTCGCTTTGAAACCACTATCAAAGCCTTGAATCCTGCCATCAAAATCATCGCTCCTTGGAGAATCTGGAATCTCAGCTCCCGGGAGGATTGCATCGCCTATGCCAAGGCTCACAATATCCCCATCGCTCAAACAAAAAAAGATATTTACAGCAGGGACCAGAACATCTGGCACATCAGCCACGAAGGCGGAAACCTGGAGAACCCCTGGAACCAGCACGACGATAACATCCTCAAGATGAGCGTCACTCCGGAGAACGCCCCAGACGAGCCCGCCTATGTGGACATCGATTTTGAAAAAGGCATTCCCGTTGCATTGAACGGAGAAAAAATGGATCCCATTGAACTCCTTACCGCTCTTAACAAGCTGGCGGGCGAAAACGGCGTGGGCACCGTAGACATCATTGAAAACAGGCTGGTGGGCATGAAGTCCAGAGGCGTATATGAAACCCCCGGAGGAACGGTTTTGTACAAAGCCCATTCCTCTCTCGAAAAACTGATTCTGGATCGGGACACCATGGCCTACAAGAATATCGTCGCTCAGAAATATTCTCAGTTGGTCTATGACGGTTTGTGGTTCACACCCTTGAAGCATGCCCTCGATGCCTTTGTAGATTCAACCCAAGCCTTCGTAACGGGAACGGTCAAGGTTAAACTCTATAAAGGAAACGCCATACCCGTTGCGTCCAAATCTAAATATTCCTTGTACAGCGAAGAATTCGCCACCTTCAGCAAGGATGAGGTGTATAATCAAAAAGACGCGGAAGGCTTCATCAATCTGTTCTCACTTCCGTTAAAGATCAGGGCTATCCACAAGCAAAATTTAGAGGGAGGAACCGATACTCATGAAACTTTGGAAAGGAAGGTTTTCAAAGGCGGCGAATTCGTCGGCTGAGGCGTTCAACGCTTCCATTGAAACGGACCAAAGACTCTATAAACAGGATATCCAGGGCAGCATGGCCCACGCGCTGATGCTGGGCCGGCAGGGAATCATATCCATGGAGGAAGCCGAAGCGATTCGGATTTCACTGCGTGAAATCCTTGAGGATATCGAAAACGGTAAAGTAGAATTTACCATAGAGCAGGAAGACATTCACATGAACATCGAAACCCTGCTCACACAGCGCATCGGCGACGCAGGCAAGAAACTCCATACCGCCCGCAGCCGGAACGATCAGGTGGCAACGGATCTGCGCCTCTATCAAAAGGAAGAAATTCATAAGGTGCAGGCCTTATTGCAGGACTTGATTGACACCCTGGAAAACCTGGCGGAAGAGCATAAAGAAACGGTAATGCCCGGGTACACCCACCTTCAGAGGGCCCAGCCCGTCACGCTGGCAATGCATTTATGCGCATATGTGGAGATGTTCAAAAGGGATCTGGACCGTTTCCGGGACTGTCTGAAGCGAACGGACCTGCTGCCTTTGGGCGCAGGAGCTCTCGCCGGCACCACCTACCCCATAGATCGGGAATTTGTAGCAAAGGAACTGGGCTTTTCCGGAATCTGTGAAAATACCATGGATGCGGTCAGCGACCGTGACTTTGCCATCGAATTTGTCAGCTGCTGCGCCATGACCATGATGCACCTTTCTCGCCTCTGCGAAGAGCTGATCCTCTGGAATTCCACCGAGTTCTCGTTTATTGAAATGGATGACGCTTTCAGCACGGGCAGCAGCATCATGCCCCAGAAGAAAAACCCCGATATGGCGGAGCTCATCCGGGGAAAAACGGGCCGGGTCTACGGCGATCTCTTCGCCCTGCTGACCATTATGAAAGGGCTGCCCTTGGCTTACAACAAGGACATGCAGGAGGATAAGCCTACCCTTTTCGACGCGGGAGACACACTGAAGGACTGCCTCTCCATTTTAACCCAGGTCATACGCACTATGGAAATCAAGACGCAGAACATGGAGAAGGCGGCAAACTCTGGATTTATGAACGCCACGGATGCAGCGGATTACCTCGTAAAAAAAGGGCTTCCTTTCCGGGATTGCCATGAGATTATCGGCAAAATGGTCCTCTACTGCATCAATGAAAACAAAAACCTGGACGATCTTACATTAGAAGAGTTCAAGAACTTTTCCTCGTTGTTTGAGGCGGACATCTACGACGCCATCGACATAAAGAAACGCGCCCTCAAAACCAAATAACCGCATGCATATTACTATCACCGCACTGGGTATGTGCAAATTTTCAGATTGTACGTGAATTTGTTCGTTTCCATTTCCATTTTTAAGGTGATCATGTGCAAATTTTTAGATTGTACGTAGGTTTATATGGGTGCTATCCATTGTCATAAACGTATAATCTTAATTTTTGCACACACTGGGGGTGCGGACAAAAAGTTG
>DGEG01000118.1:0-2058 GCA_002385825.1 Firmicutes bacterium UBA3932
CTTCCATTTATTAACATTTTACCACAAGAGAGGAACCTGTCAAGGGGTATTTCCAAATAATGTTAATTTGCCTTCGGCATTTTTTCGTTGTATTGAGCCACCCTATCTGTTATAATGTTTCATGTTGTTTTTATAAGGGTACGTTTCAAGCAGGGAAAAAAGGGGTGATAATGATGAGGATAGGTTTTGATTCAGAAAAGTATATTGAAGAACAATCAAGGTACATTATTGAACGCATCAACGCAAGCAAATCAGAACGTCTTTATCTGGAATTCGGCGGTAAACTAGTTCACGACAAACACGCCGCGCGCGTTCTTCCCGGATTCGATGAAAACGCAAAAATTAAGATGCTCCAGAAATTGAAAGGCCAGACCGAAATCATCATCTGTGTATATGCAGGGGATATCTCCACCAACAAAACGCGGGCGGATTTTGGAATAACCTACGACTTGGAAGTACTGCGTCTCATTGATATATTCCGCAAATACGATCTGCCCATCAATAGTGTCGTAATCACCCGCTACGAAGATAGTCCTGCTGTAAACGTATTCATTAACAAACTGAATCGTAGAGGAATTAAAACATACAAACACTACTTTACAAAAGGTTATCCCACGGATGTGGATACCATCGTAAGCGACGAAGGCTACGGGGTCAATCCCTATATTGAAGTTACAAAACCGCTGGTAGTTGTCAACGGCCCCGGCCCCGGCAGCGGCAAGCTGGCCACCTGTCTATCCCAGCTCTATCACGAGTATAAGCGTGGCAGAAAAGTTCGCTACGCCAAATTCGAGACTTTCCCCATTTGGAATCTTCCTTTAAAACATCCCGTCAACATGGCATATGAAGCGGCCACTGTGGATCTGAAGGATGTAAATATGATAGACTTCTTTCACCTCGAAGCCTATGGACAGACGGCGGTTAATTACAACCGCGACATGGAAATCTTTCCCGTCGTCAGGCGGATCATCGAAAGAATTACCGGCGAATCCGAATACAAATCTCCTACTGACATGGGCGTGAATCGAGCCGGTTACTGCATTACAGACGACCAGATTTGCCGCGAAGCGGCTTGCCAGGAAATTATACGCCGCTACCTCATCGCCCTCTGCGATTATAAGAAGGGCATTATCGACGAAGAAGCGGTGGCGAGATCGAAACTTCTCATGGATGAACTGAATCTAAAAGAGACGGATAGGGAAGTAGTCACCCCTGCCAGGGAATACGCGGAGTACAAGCGCTCTCTCGATCCCAGGTATGAGAATGTGGTCGTAATGGCTCTTCAGCTGCCCGACGGCAGAATCATAACCGGACGCAGCTCCAGGAGAATGGTAGCTGCTGCGGCAGCGGTGCTTAACGCAATCAAGGCCCTTTCCGGGCTATCCGACGAAATACACTTGATTTCTCCCAACGTGTTGGAAACCATCCAGCACCTGAAGACAAAAATCCTCAAGCACGAAAAGACTTCCCTCAACTGTGAGGAAGTGCTGTCGGCCCTCACCATATCGGCAGCTACCAATCCTTCCGCCCAGGCGGCGGTGGAGAAACTGCTTCTGCTCAACGGTTGCAAGGCCCACTGCACGGCTATTCTCAGCGACAGGGACGCCCAGACGCTGAAGGATCTCGGCATAGACGCCACCAGCGATCCGGAATATTTAACGAACAACCTGTATTTTAACTGATGTATACAAAACTTTGATTCAGAAGGCCTGACTATATATGGCTGATGTTAACAGGCCGCGGGAAAACTCCCGCGGCCTGTTCAATTTCAACTTTATCTATATGTCATTTAACTGTTGCCGGTTCTTTCTATATCTCTATACCCAACTATACCCAACGTCTCGGCCTATTTCAAAAGTTCCATCGCCTTCTCCAGCTGCAGATCATTCTTTTCTCCCACGCTGGTGATGTAGGCCAAGGCAGCTTTGTCCAACTCATTCATGGTGGAATAGTCCAACACACCGTAGGAGTAGAGTCCCCGATCTGTCTGGAAGGCTTTTACCGCAGCCACGGTGTCAGCGTCCATAGTTCCTGTGGCCTTCAATTTATAGCCTAATA
>DGEG01000118.1:2200-6866 GCA_002385825.1 Firmicutes bacterium UBA3932
ACGTCGGATTCCGTATAATTTCTCACTATGTAGTCAGGCTGCACGCCTACCTTATCGATGGGTTTCTTATTTGGGCTGAGGAAATAATAGGTGGAAAGCTTCGCCTTCCCGCCGCCTGCCGTATCCATGATCTGCTGGGCAACGCCTTTTCCGTAAGTGGGCATCCCTACCAATAGGGCCGTCCCGCTGTCCTTCCATGCGGCGGCCAATATTTCCGAAGCGCTGGCGCTGCCTTCGTTGATTAACAGAACTACCGGCAAGCCCAAATCCCCGGTCCCGTTTGCCGAAACGGTTTCAACGATCTTGCCTTGCTTCTGAAAATGAACGATGGGACCGGCAGGCATGAGCTGCTCTGCGATGTCCATAGCCGCGCCCACATACCCGCCAGGGTTGTTCCTCACATCGACGATGAAAGATTTTGCACCGTCAGCAATAAGCTTTAACTTGGCGTTCTTAAACTCCAAATGTGAATCGCTGTCAAACTGCGTGATTCTTATGTAACCGGTATTTCCCGGAAGAAGCTTGTAGCTTACCGCAGAAAGTTTAATCTTCTCACGGATCATTGAAAAGGTGAGGACCTTATTGTCCCTCTGCACCGTCATTGTGACCGAGGTGCCTTCCTCCCCTCTGAGCCGGTTTGCGATTTCCTCAAGGGGCATCCCTGTTACATCCTGATTGTCAACCCGGATTATCACATCACCGGAGAGGACTCCCGCCCGGTCCGCAGGCGTTCCCGCAATGGGTGCAACCACTTTGCACAAGCCGCCCACCTGCTCCAGGCTGACGCCTACTCCGAAGAATTCGCCACTGACGGACTCCTCAAACTGCTTTCTTTCGGTATCGGAACTGTAATACACGCTGTATGGGTCGCCGAGGGCGTCGATAATCCCTTCATAAGCTCCGTCGATGAGCACTTTGTAAGGAATATCATCCTTATACGCCCCTTTTGTCTGAATCATGAAATCACGGAGTCGCAAAAGCTCCCGGTTCCAATCCGGCTCATCCGCCGAAGCCGCATAGGCAACCGCCGGTGTTCCCGCCCAGAAGAACACAAAGGAAAAAGAAGTGACCACAAGGGCCACCACCAAAAGAATCGCAATGAACTTAGCTACCGTCCTGGTAGTTTTAGGATTCATTGACCTTGACGCCCCCCTTCTACTTGTCCCAAAAAAGCCTAAATTATTTCAATATCCAGCCGGCTCCTGCCTTCGGACAGACCGCGCAGGCTGATGTGATAGTCAATGTTCAGCGATCCCTTCGGCCCGTCGGGGTTGATGTTGTTCACCACGTCGTTGGTGAGAACCTCCATCTCCACCGCTCCGAAAGGCGTGCCGTAATACCCCGTAAAGCGCTTTCCTTTGACAAATTTAATCTCAGTGTCCAAAGGAACCGCTTCGCCGGAACGCTTCATCATTATCTCATCGCCGGAAATAGCCAGACTGGTAGTGCATCCTGTCATCCCCGAGAAGTCGCTCTCATCATAGGCCAGATAGAGGACGCCGTCCTTCTCATAATATTTCCCTTCCGTAACCAGCTCCAGCTGTTCAGTTTCTTCTTCTTTATCGCCGGTAATCTGCTTACCGACTATTTTTAACATTATATTTTTCATAACCCAACCTCACTATCCTTTCTATCAATTCCGGGTAGGATATACCCTCTTTTTCCCAAAGCAACGGAAACATACTGTATTTAGTAAAGCCGGGTATGGAGTTAATCTCATTCAAAAGGATTTTACCTGTTTCCTTCTCCATGAAAAAGTCTACCCTGGCATAACCGCAACAATCCAATACTTTGTAAGCTTTTGCTGCAATTTCTCGTACCTCTTCAGCTTTCTCCTCAGGTATATCCGCGGGTATGCACAGCTTCGACTTCCCACCGTCGAAGTATTTAGCCTTATAGTCGTAGAACTCTGACGACGGGATAATCTCACCCACACAGCTGACCTGAGGATGGAAATTCCCGAGGACTGCTGTCTCGAGTTCCCTGCAGTCGATGCCTTCCTCAACGAGGATGCGGCGATCGTATTTGGCTGCATTTACGATGGCTTCTTCCAACTCTTCTTTCGCCCTTACCTTTGTGATGCCCACGCTGGATCCCATATTGCTGGGCTTTACAAACATGGGGTAGCGGAGTTCGCTATCGATCTGCTGCAGAAGCTGGGGTCCCCTCTGTTTATAATCCTCTATCGTCAACGCTACATAGGGTCCCACCGGCAGCCCCGCCCTTTCACAGACGGCCTTGGCAAGTATTTTATCCATGGTCAACGCCGCCCCGGTAACACCGCTTCCTCCGTAAGGGATGTCTATCATTTCAAACATCCCCTGAATGGTTCCATCCTCTCCGTAAGGTCCGTGGAGGATAGGCAGTGCAAAATCAATCAGCTGCTTCAGAGAATTTCCGCCACATCCAAGCACGGAAAGACTATATTTCTCCGGGTTAGCAGCAAGAGCTGCTTTGGCCTCCTTCTCCCAGCTGCCGTCCTCAATCCGCTCAGTGGGCCCCTCATAAAGGTACCACTCTCCTTCTCGAGTAATCCCGATTTGTACTACCTCATATTTGCTCTTGTCGATGGCATTGATTACGGAAGCTGCGGACATGAGCGAAATCTCATGCTCCCCGGAACGGCCTCCGAACAGTACGCCCAATCTTATCATTCCCGGTCTCCAATCTCAACAGTCATATTATGGAAGGTGTCCTTCCTCCTAAGATATATGGGAGATCTCCCCCTCAGATATGCTGAAGATATTTTTTCTGTAGGTAAACAGGAGAGCTCTTTTCCCAATACAGAAGATGAAAGGTCCCTTGTATATGCTTCTCTTCGCTATATTTATTACCTTTTAGACGATCCTATTCCCATCCGGTTCCATATTGTTTTCGCCATTATTTTTCTTTAAGCAAATCCCGGATTTCCGTCAGGAGTTCAGTCTCCGTCGGGCCGGCGGGTGCCGCTTCCTCTTCGACTGCTTCCTGCTTTCTCCTGAGCTTGTTTATCATCTTTATGGCGATGAATATGGATGCGGCGATGATTATAAAATCCACGGTGGTCTGGATGAAGTTGCCGTACATGATGGCGGTTTCCGCCACCTCCTCGCCGGCTTCGTTAACGCCTGCCGGAGAGAGTACGATCTTAAGACCGGCAAAATCCATCCCCGCGGTAAGGAAACCGAAGATAGGCATCATGATGTCCTGCACCAGCGAGGTGACGATCTTGCCAAAAGCGCCGCCGATGACAACGCCTACGGCCATATCCATCACGTTGCCCCTGAGCGCGAATTCTTTAAATTCCTTCAGCATTGGGATTCCTCCTCTTCCCGGCGTTTACGCCTCTTCTCCAATATCTCATTCGATGCGACAGCCACCCGCAAGAGCATTTCAAGATGATCCTTGTCAAAGTGATATTTTTTTGTACAGAACTGGCAGACCAGTTCGGCTTCGCCGTCTTCCTCTACCAGCTTCCTCAGCTCGGCTTCCCCCATGCTCAAGAGAACCTGTTCCAGCCTTTCCAGGGAACAATCGCACTTCCAACCCAAATCCCTGTATTCCAGAACTTCCACCGCGTATTTTTCAGGCAAGGTTTCAAAAATTTTATGGAAAGTTTCCTTTGCCAAGGCTTCCCCGGTCTTAGCCACCCCTTTTTTCATCTGGCTCTCGATAATACCGGTAAGGGGAGGCATGTCCGCGATAAGGGCTTCAAGGGCATCTATGGAACCGGGGTCCGCATCGGGAAGCATCTGTATGATCATCCCGCCGGACACCATTACGCTGCCGTCCACATCCACCTTGACTCCAAGAGCCACAGAGGTGGACTGCTGTTCGGAGAGGTAGAAATATGCCGTGAAATCTTCGGCGATTTCTCCGCTGACCAGGTCAATACGGCCTAAGTACGGTTCTTTTAAACCCTGATCCCTGATCACCGTAAGGGTGCCTTTGCC
Source organism: Firmicutes bacterium UBA3932 (assembly GCA_002385825.1). Lineage (GTDB taxonomy): Bacteria > Bacillota > Clostridia > Peptostreptococcales > Anaerovoracaceae > UBA1426. Next base: position 6,133 of record DGEG01000118.1, read on the forward strand.
CACTAAGCCGCCCACATCCAGCTTGCCGTCTTCCCTAAGGGGAAGGTGGGCGTCGGGATTAGAGATATAGCCTTTTACTGTCCCGGCGCCTGTGGCCGTTGTGAGAATTTCTCCCGCAGGCCCGTCTCCTTTGAACTGCACCGTAAGCTTGTCCTTGGGGTTTTTCAGCATAAGCCCCATAAGTCCCGCACCCGTCAATACCCTTCCGAGGGCCGCCGTAGCTGTGGGAGCGGTGTTGTGTGTTTTTCTTGCTTCTTCGACCATTCCGGTGGTTATTGCGAAATATATCCGAAACGATCGGCTTTTGTCAATTCCGATAATTGCTTTGTTCATATACTATAATACCCACTCTTTTACAATTTTCCTCAATTTTTCGATTGCATCTTTTAAATTCTGCGAGTCCGTGCCTTTGACCGAAATGTAGATCTTCAGCTTCGGCTCCGTACCGGAAGGCCGCAGGATGATGCTGCTTCCGTCCTCAAGTATGTATTCCAACACATCCACGGATGGCAGTCCCGTTGGCCGGTATCCGGCGGCCATGTCGCAACCGCCTCCCAGAATCCAACGTCTATAGACACTGTAGTCTGCATATTCCGTTATCCGCAAGCCCGCCAGTTCCTCCGGAGGCGCCTGCCTGAGCTTGGATAGGATGGATTTCATCTTATTGATGCCCGACACACCTTCGAACTTGAAGTCTATAACATCGCTTCGGTACCTGTCTCTTATACACATCT
>DGEG01000038.1 GCA_002385825.1 Firmicutes bacterium UBA3932
GGGATTTGTCTACAGTCTGAAACCCAGTACATTCTGGGTTTTTTATCTTTAAACTTGTTTCTTCTATCGTATGAAATTCGTATAGGTCTTTTTCTCTGCTTCCGGTTCGGGGACAAGATCTTCTCCCTTGTCGACCAACTTCATGAGCCAAGCCATGTTGCGTCCCAACAACCTCATGATTTGTTTCCCTTCTTCGTCCTGCAGAACCTCTCCCGGCTTCTGACCGTGAATCACGTTCCAATAGTTTGAAGCAGGCATCAGCATTTCAGCATAGCTGATGTAGTGGTTTAACTGGTCACAGGTGGCAACACCGCCCGAGCGTCTGACCGCAACAACTGCAGCGCCTACCTTATGCCTTAACAGCCCTTTATTTACACCGCATACATAAAACGCCCTGTCTAAAAAACTTTTCATGTTTCCTGCAATGCCGGAAAAATGTACAGGAGAACCGAAGAGGATCCCGTCTGCAGACTTCATCTTCTGTATCCATTCGTTCACCTCATCGTCAATTGCACATCGTTCATCTCTATTCACTATGCACTTCCCGCAGGCGATACACCCGGAAATGGCCTTGTTCCCTACATGAATAATCTCCGTCTCAATTCCTGCCTTTTCCAGTTCCTCAGCAACCATGCAGATTGCTTGATAGGTATTTCCTTCCCGTCTGGGACTTCCGTTAAATGCTACAACTTTCATGTCCTCGTCCTCCCTGAATTATTCTATCCCCAGGCATTCCCTGAATTTTTTCAACACAAAATCTATGTCTTCCCTTGTGACATTCACGTTTGTCACAAAGCGCCATTCACCGTCTTCAGGTCCGCTGATCTTGATCCCGTTTTTCAGGAAATAGTCAATCAACTTCTGTTCCGAAATCACATCGGGGCCCATCTCAAAGAACACCATGTTGATATCAAGCCGGTTGGCCTTTACATTGACTCCAGGAATGCGGGAAAGCTGGTCGGCCAGATATGCTGCGTTTTCATGGTCCACATGAAGGCGTTTCGTCATTTTCTCCAAGGCTATGATGCCGGCGGCTGCAAGAACGCCTGCCTGGCGCATTCCGCCGCCCATGAGCTTCCTGTTTTTTCTGGCCTTCTCTATGAACTCTTTCGTCCCTGCCACCATCGATCCCACAGGAGCGGCTAATCCTTTTGAAAGACAGAACATGACGGAGTCGGCACAGGCTGCGATTTCCTTCGCATCAACTCCAAGAGCAACTGCTGCATTGAAGATCCTGGCTCCGTCCATGTGGACGGGTATACCGTACTTCTCCCCGATTTCTTTGATGGCTCGCAAGTTGTCAACGGGAATTGCCGTTCCTAAACCATGGGCATTTTCAACACATATCAGTCCGGTGCGCGGATAATGGATGTCATCTTCCGGTCTGATTGCCGCTTCCACCTGAGCGGGATCAAGCATGCCGTTATTGCTGTCCAGGATGCGAAGCTGTACTCCTGCTATAACTGCCGCGCTGCCGACTTCGTGTAGGACGATGTGGCAGTCCTTTCCAAGTATGACTTCATCGCCCCGGAGAGTGTGGGTCAGGACGCAAAGCTGGTTTCCAAAGGTTCCGCTGGGAACGAAGAGAGCGGCTTCTTTTCCCACCATCTCGGCGGCCAATTCCTGCAAGCGATTCACCGTAGGATCGTCTTCATAGACATCGTCGCCCACTTCCGCCTCAGCCATGGCTTTGCGCATCTCTTTAGTGGGCATTGTAACTGTATCGCTTCTTAAATCGATATATCTCATTTTTTCCTCCTTTAGGAGGGTTCTCTTACCTTGGAGCGCAGGACAACAACCCCGGTTCCAAAGCAACGGAGCCCTCTCCGCTCTATACAACATGAATACGAAAAAATCATATCACATACATGTTTTTGTGACAATAAGGGCTGGCTACTACAATGTTTTTAATTCTTCAAAAACAATCCTTTTAGAGCGCAGGGTTGCTCTCCCGCTCGAAGAAGCTACGCGCTGCGTGCCGTACTATCTAGACGGCCCGTCCTGCCTGGTTGGCACTTGCTTGTACTCGCCGGAGCGCAACCCTGCGCTCTAAAAGGTTGTTATACTTATCAAAAAACACCCTCACCTTTGATTTATTGCTGATATAATACAATTATGGTAATTATGCCTATTAATTATTTAAAATAAGGAAAGAGCAATCTTTATGGAATACGGAATCCTTTCGTGCATCCCTATAACCGTACTGATAGCCGGAGCGCTGCTGACCAGAAGAATCGCTGAGATGATGATACTTTCGTCATTCATCGGGGCCGTACTCGTCCATAAAAAGGCATTTTTCTCCGGTTACATTCAGATGATGTACGACGTTTTGTCAAATCCGTCCTATCAGTTCATATTGATTCTTTTAACCTGTTTCGGCGGAGTAATTCAGCTCTTTCAGAATTCAGGCGCGCTTTTGGGCTTCGGAAAAGTTATTTCCAAATATGCGGAAGGACCAAAAAAGCCCATGATAGTGGCTTGGATTATGGCATTTATCATGTTTATGGACGATTATCTGAGCACCCTTGCCGTTTCCTTCTCCATGAGAGAGGTGACGGATCGGAACAACATCCCCAGGGAACATCTCGCCTATCAGGTAAACGCTATGGCAGGATGCTTATGCGTTTTGATACCCTTCTCCAGCTGGACGGCCTTCACCGTAGGCCTGATTTCGGAGCAGGGATTGACATATGCAGATTATGTGAAGGCCCTTCCCTTCATGCTCTATCCAATCCTCACTGTAGTTTTATGCCTGCTTCTCGGTATAGGTATAATTCCAAAAGTAGGACTGTTAAAACAATCTTACGACAGAGTGGCACAAGGAGGCCCTGTTTCATTCAAAGAAAAAAACGATATGGCCATCGTAAGCATGGAAATGCCAAAAGACTGCAAGGCCACATCCTCATTGAACATGTTTGTGCCCGTCGTAGCAATGATAGCAGTCGTATTGATGTTCGACAACGATCTGATCCACGGCCTGATAGCTACCATCGCCGTACAGGCAATTCTTTATCTTTCGCAAAGGATCATGACCTTGTCAGAATTCATGAGCTCCTTTTTCGAAGGGGCAAAATCCATGGCAAACATGGCCATCATCGTATTCTTTGCCTTTATGCTCAGCGCCGCTAACACAGAAATGGGGTTTTTCGAGTTCCTGATAGGGGGACTCGTCAAGACCGTGTCTCCCCAATTGCTGCCGGCTCTGATTTTTGTAGTAGTGGCCCTGGCCACCTTTGCGACAGCCGGATATTGGGTGATGCAGGTAATCACCATACCGATCTTCATACCATTGGCTATAGTCATGGAAGTGAACCCTTCGATTGTGGTTGCCGCGATCATATCGGGGGCTGTGTTCGGTTGCAATTTCTGCTTTTATTCAGACACCCTTTTCATGACATGCGCGGGAACCGGGGTGTCAAATTTGAGGCAAATAAAAGTTGCGGCGCCGTATACGCTCAGCGCCGCACTGTTGACAACTGCGGGATATGTAATCATAGGCTTTATTTTTTAGCGGCTGTACATTAATTATATATGGCTTCCAAACCTGACTGCTATAGAATACATCAACGGTTTCGTTTCAGATAATCCTGCAAGAACTTCTCGTCTTCCTTTTCCAGGTTGCGTTCACCGGCCAGGGACTCCAGATGGTGCGTAAACTCATGTTTCAACGTCTTAGCCAGCTTTCTCTTCAGGGCGTTTCTCCCAAGATGGCCATACAGACGCTCAAAGGAACCGTAATAGATGACGATGTATCTGCCCATGCTCCTGTCATGGTGGTATTCCCCCATTATATACAGGTCGTTGTTGCGGCCTGCAGGATTCAACTTGGCCTGGGGCAATAGAAGTATGCCTCCGTTAAGTTCCTTATAGAACTCCTGAGGAAGCTCTGCAGCAAGTTCCTCCAACATTTTTTCAACTTCATCGATTTCTATCATACTGACATTCCACGAACATTACACTGACTTAACGATCTATTTGCCATTAAACATGGCAAGGTATGTTATCCGGCAAATATTTAGAAGATTTATAATATCATATCATATTTTCAACCTATGTTTCTATAATTACCTCTATACAGATCCCTTCAACTTTCCATACAATTGACCTCTATATTTTTTATCTCAATTTTGTCATAGCCCCTTCCCATGATCTTCTCGTCCACGTTTTTCAGTATACAAATCTATAAAAAACCCTTGAAATATCAAGGGTTTTGCGTGCATCTATTATTCCCATTCGATGGTTCCCGGCGGTTTGGGAGTGACATCATACATGACCCGGTTGACTCCTTCCACCTCGCCGGTGATGCGAAGGGCAACTTTCTCAAGCAATTCATAAGGAAGTTTTGCGACTTTTGCCGACATGGAGTCGGTGCTCAGTATGGCCCGCAAAACCACCGCCTGACCGTAAGTTCTCCTGCCATCCTCTACGCCGACAGACTTGGTTCCGGGGCACACGGTGAAATACTGCCAGATTTCCTTGTCTAGACCGGCTTTGCTGATTTCTTCCCTGAATATGGCGTCGGATTCGCGGACGATTCGCACTTTATCCCGGGTGATGGCGCCTATCACTCTGACGCCCAGTCCCGGACCGGGGAAGGGCTGGCGCCAGACCTGTTCACGGGAAAGGCCGAGCATCTCGCCGACTTTTCTCACTTCGTCCTTAAACAGATACTTCAGCGGCTCCACCAGTTCAAAGTCAAAATCCTCCGGCAGGCCGCCCACGTTGTGATGGGATTTGACTACACCCTTTTTCGATTGGCTCTCCAAAATATCCGGGTAAATGGTCCCCTGAACAAGGTAGTCGATCTTACCCAATTTCCTCGCCTCTTCTTCAAAGACGCGGATAAACTCCTCGCCGATGATCTTTCTCTTTTTTTCCGGATCCTCCTCGCCGGCCAGTTTGTCCAGGAAACGGTCCGCCGCATCGACGGAGATGAGCTTCATGTGAAACTGATCAGCGAATATGTGAGAAACCATTTCGGGTTCGCCTTTTCGCATCAGACCGTGGTCCACAAAGATGCAGATCAACTGATCCCCCACCGCTTTGTGAACCAGCGCTGCGCAGACGGCGCTGTCCACGCCTCCGCTCAAAGCGCACAGCACTTTCTTGTCGCCTACCTGCTCCTTTACTTGACGCAGCATTACATCAACATATTCTTCCAATGTCCCCGCAAAGCCGGTTCTTTGTTGTAATGTTTCCCTCTCCACTGATTTTTGTCCTTTCGTATTTAATATCTTTAGGCTATTAGTATACAGTAAAGAAGATTTTCGTACAAGAAAAGTATATCAAAAAGGATCACAATACAGCTGATAATGACCTCGAGGGTAGCTGCATACCGGGCAAGGATCGGGAGCGCATCAATCCCAGACAAGATTCCCGCAATTCAAATACAATCCAACGCTGCAGTACACTCGCTCAAATGCTTGAAATTAGCAGTTTGTCGTGCTTTAGCCGAGGTATTTCCGTATGGCAGCTGCGACGATGTCCATGGAAGTTTCCAATTCGCTCTCGCTTATGATCAGAGGGGGCGCCAGGGTCAGCACGTTCCCCTGGGAAACTTTATAGCTCAAGCCGTTGGCCAGGCATTCATACAAAATCTTTTCCGCATTTTCGATGTCCTTTTCTTTGGTCTTCCGGTCTTTTACCAACTCCACCGCCGCGAGGCAACCGATGACCCTTACATCTCCCACTCCTTGATAGTTTTCTTTCAGGCTTTCCAGCCTTTTTATGAAAACATGATTTAGCTTTGCCACATGCTCCAGGACCCGGTTTTCCTCTATGTATTCAATGAGAGCCAGGCCTACCGCACATCCCAAGGGGCTTTTTTCATGGGTGTAATGTCCCAGGGATACATCCTGGCAGACATTGAATTTGTCCTTGGCGATGACTGCGGAAATCGGGTACAGGCTTCCTCCCAAGCCTTTCCCCACAACCAGAATATCCGGCACAATGTCGTAGTTTTGGAAAGCAAACATCTTACCCGTCCTGCCAAAAGCGGTGGGTATTTCATCGAAGATCAAGACAACATCGTAGCGATCGCAGATCTCTCTAAGCCTTGTGTAATACTCCTTCGGAGGAATCTGCACATCCGTACACCGAACGGGTTCCATCAGGATAGCTCCTATATCGCCTTCGCATTTACACACATATTCAATATAATCGAGGCATTTTAATTGACAGCTTTCACACTCTCCAAACATGCAGCGGTAAGAATTAAAGGGCATCACATGCTCAGCACCGGGCAGCAGGGGACCGATTCCGCATCTGAAATGGGCTTCTCCACCGACGGAAATCGCATCGAGAGACGCGCCGTGAAAGGAATCCCACAGAGAGATCGTCTTGAATTTGCCGGTGGCTTTGCGCACCAGTTTCAATGCAACGCCGATGGAAGTGGCTCCCGACGGAGTAAAGAGGACCCGATAGCCTTCCGAAGGCATTAACGAGCTCAGTTTCTTTGCCAGAGCCGTTGCTGTTCTGTTTGCATAACGCCTCGGAGAAAAAGAAAGGGTCTCAATCTGTTTATACAAAGCCTCAACAAGATAGGGGTGATTATACCCCAGCTGATGGACGCTGTTGCCGTGAAAGTCCATAAACTTCCTTCCGTCATCATCTATGATGTAAATTCCCTCCGCTTTTTTGATGATGTTCAGGCAAGGGGTAGACAAAGCCTGTTCTATAAAGTATTTCCGGTCTTCCTCAAGCAGCTCTTTTGTTTTTTCACTCAAAAAGGCATTCTGCCAGACAATACGCTGTTCGGTTAAATTCACATCTCCTTCAGTCCGGCTGATCCGTTCCTCATTGTTATTCTTTTCCATGCTATTCCCTCCCCGATCCGGATTTTCAATCAGCACCACCCGTCTAACGGGGGGTTTGCTCAGGGCTATAAGCCCGTGATACCGGC
>DGEG01000004.1:0-8501 GCA_002385825.1 Firmicutes bacterium UBA3932
AGATGTGTATAAGAGACAGCTGCAACACTATCAGAAAACTATTTGTTATCCTGTTATTTTTTGTTGTTGAACACAAAGCCTATCAAGTATTAGTAAAAATATTTAGTATTCATTGCTGTTGTATATACAAAATCGGCAATTTTGTTGTGCGAATCCCATAGTCTATTTATGTTTACTTACCTTTCGCACCTACAAACACCTACAAAATCAAAGGGCCTTCTACATCAAATGATGGCTTCGCTCCTATATGCTCCACTTTATGTTTGTAATTATTTCCGAGATAATAAAAACGGAGACTGTCCTTCTCTTTGTCGATAATGTTTTCCAATTTATGCTGTACTTCCCTGCATTTAGCTGCATCCATTACACATTCAAATACGGAGTTTTGGACACGCTGCCCGTAATTCATACATTGCTTTGCAACTTGCCTTAACCTTTTACGTCCTCCCTCATCTTCTGTACATACGTCGTAAGTAATCAGGACTAACACGACCTCACCTCACTTCCACAAAAATGGAGGATATGCGTCCAAATCCCCTCGAAGATATCGCGCAAGCAACATAGCTTGTACGTACGGAACAAGCCCCCACATAATCTTTTCATTTAGAAACGGGTGTGTCAATTGTTCTCTCTTTTTCTCCTGCCATGCGGCAAGCACAGTTTTTCGCGTGTTATCATCCATGACAACCGCCCCATTTTCACGCTTTTGAAATCCCTTGGCCGTAACCACCTTCTTATTAATTAGAGTAATTACAAATCTATCTGCTAAAACACTTCGCAATTCTTCCATCAGATCGAGCGCTAACGATATGCGTCCCGGCCGATCACGGTGAAGAAAACCTACATATGCATCGAGCCCCACTGCTTCCAAAGCGGAAGAACAATCATTTGCAAGCAAGGTATATATAAACGAAAGCAATGCGTTAACATTATCCATAGGGGGCCGTCTGGATCTTCCGTACCAATAAAAATATTCCTTTTGTTGCAAAATCAATTCATCAAAAACACCAAAATAAATACTCGCCGCTTTTCCTTCAAGACCACGTATTTCGTCTAATGTAATAGCTTTCTTTAACTCTTCAAGCGTTTCAGATAAATGACGCGAGGCTTCTTTCGTTTTTTCAACATTGAGAACCATTGAATGATCTCGTATCGCCCGCTCGATAACCCATTTGGAATTATAGGTCTTTCCTATAATGAAATTTTTCGCAATCAAAGCACTCTGTTTTTCATTATTCGATACACGATACTGTGTTTTTCTAAGAATTACATTTCCGTGGCTTTCTCCGACTACTCTTGCCAGAAAATGTCCATTCGCTGTCATAAAACAGAGAGAAATATTGTTTTTTGCGCACGCATTCATCAATGCAGGGCTTGCACCTGTATAACCAAATGTAATAATCCCTTCTAAATTATGTAACGGCACCCTGAGCAGCTTCTCTTCTTCTTTAAGTACAAGTACTGTCTCACCGTCAAGAGCAAGATAGGCTTCGGGAACAGTTATATATAGGGTATTGAGCAATTTCCTCATTAGCCTTCCTCCAGCATAGATTTGATATAAGAAGAGGCCGTTCTCGTACCGCATAATTTAGGTAAACATACATTCTGAAGTGAACAAGCCCTGCAATGGGCCCCTGTCTTGACTTTAGGAGTATGCCGTCTACGAAACAGTTCTCGCATCTCTTCCAACATTAAATACACTTTGTTGCGCAGCTCAGGCAAAAATTCAACCTCTTCCCTGCGCCTTGTTTCTCCGTAATACAAATATCCCTTTTCTATTTCGCAAACCAACATTTCCTCAAGACAAATTGCCTGTGCGCAAAGTTGAAGAACATCTGCATCATGCATCTTCGGGCGGCCCTTTTTATATTCCACCGGAATCGGTTTATAACGTCCCCTGCGTCCATGCAGCTTTACGCCATCGGGGTCCTCATGAAACTCCACTACATCGCACACTCCACGAACACCGAAGGTAGCGGAAATTACCGGCATAGAACGTGTTACAATAATCCCGCCACGTTTTTCACTGCTGCAACCATCATGTGCACGTTCATGCATAATCCTGCCATCTATGGTTCTCAAGTTCTCTTCCCATTGTTGCTCAATATATATAAGGGCCCATTGTCTCCTACAAAAGGCAAAATGCTGGATGCCGGACAGCAGGAGATAATCTTCTTCGTTATACATCTTCGACATTGCTATATCATACGGATACATTCTACTCCGGCAGGCAAAGAATCCGTATCCACACTCACGGAATAATCAGCATATTTGCGCGCAGGAACGGAAGGATCAATCCTCTTTATGGATACTGCCTCGAAGAGCTTATGCGCCGGTGCATTTCCCAAAACGCTTTCGTGTTTGAAAACGATCAGCTCACGAACTGCCATTTTTCCTCTGGCTGCAGAGCGATCATGCTCGAACATATTGATAATTGCCTCCCAAAGCAGTGAAAGATCCTCTTCCGAGAAGTTTGTGCTTTTCTGTGCCAAATTTGCAGACACAAACCCTTCTACACGATATAAAGCGTATGGAATAATATGTTTGCGTCCCATTTCAGTTTCTTTTCTTTCAGCGTCTTCTTCGGTTGTTATCGCAACCCGGGTTATCGTTATTTCCTGAGGAACAATGGGATCAATACTTCTAGCAAATCCGAGTTGGACAGGGCCACGCACCTGTCCGCAATTCAGTGCGGACTTTACGAAAGTTACCATTACCGCGCCAAATGTACGGATGTCAAAGAAGTTTTCGTACATAAAATTGCGAATATCTCTATCTAAATCCGGATTTTTCTTTTTGACGTCTTTAACGTTTTTCTCATCTATTCCAAGATACGTATAAGCTGTTTTATCGCTTGTGTTCAAAGGTACGTTATCCTTGATATAAATTTTATATCCTGGAGCATCACCCTTGACGGTTTCTACGTAGTTGCGGATTTTACGCTTCAAACATACATCCGTTACAATGCCATGTCCTGTTTCCGGATCGATGCGCGGCATGTTGCCTGCATCCGGATCCCCATTGGGATTTCCGTTTTCGACATCGAAAAGCACTATAAATTCGTATCTGTTTTGAATAGGCGTTGACATTTTATTCTTCCTCCTTCGTTAATTTTGTGTAATTTGCCTTCTTTTGATGGTAGTAACCCAGAATAAAAATTCCTTGCTCATCAAGCGATAGATGCGCCGGAAAAGGATTAGAATCTAAATCCAGCTTGTCCATTAAATCTTGAATTTTCCTTTCACTGATATGGCCATAATCCGACTTTGCAATATGGTGATTGCTTAATCTCAGTAACACTGGAAAGACAGAAGCCGGTGTGGCACACGCAGATGTAAAGTACCTGTCCTTTATCGTTGCTTTAATATTGGCGTTCGCATCTAGTTGCGCTTTCTCAAGTACCGCAAATAACCGGCCCAATACATACGGCCTATTGTTACTTTGTTCGTTCAAAGACACGGTCAGCACCTCCTTGAAATTCAAATTATTTGGGTTCCTTAAGTGGTATGCTTTTATAACAGCCACTTTGCCCCGGTTTACTTCCCGCTCCGCACGAATGCGAATCATGATGCTATTATATAGCGCTGCAGGATATTGGGAGCCAGACAAAATAGCACGTAGTACCGCTCCGGATAAAAGAGGAGAAGATGCCTTATCAGTAGATTTGGGAGACACCGTTTCTTGCATCAGTTTCCAAAGTGGAACATATTCGGGTTCAAATGGAGCTTTTTCAATCCTCATATTCTCATAATGTTCCATAATTCTTCCTATAAATTTTCCGAAAGAATCCTGTAGGAAAAAACGTACAGACAGACGAGCTGCATTAGGAGCTAGACCTAATACGTAAAACCTTGTCTCGGGGTTTAACGAATCACTAATGTCCACAATAGGCATGCCCGCCGCCAGTCTATGGAATACATCTTCCACCAATTTTGCCGTAGCCAAATCATCTGTACGTTCTGTTTCCTCTTGCGTTTCCTTATCTTCAGGATTGAGAGCAAATGTAAATATATCCTGATATATCGTTTTCGGACTATCGGCCCAGTAAACAACCGTAGTATCGCCAACAATCTGTTTATGGCGGGAATCAGCCAGCAAATGATTCAGCGCCGTTGTATAGGCAAAGGCGGCGCGTTCGCTTACCGGTGCATTGAGTCCTTGCTGTTCTGTTCGGCCATAGGATTCATAAGCCCTGTCATTAAATGATACGATAGATGCCCCTGTTGGTTGCGCTCCTTTAACACCTTTAATACTTTGATGGAGTCGTGCAATAGGCAACATTTCCCCCGTTACAAGACACTGCATTTTTACAGAATCCGAAGTATTTGATACATAGTTCTTCCAAGCACTTTTTATAGCATCATTTTCATGCGCGAAGCCAACACCTTCGATGTGAAAAACTATATTAACACCCGACAATATTTCTTCCATATATTCTTGGAGGACTTGATTGTCTTCAGAAAATTCCGGGTTCCAAGCATCAAGAAACGATAAAATAGCACGAGCCTCAACACATTTTACATTGCTTAGGATCGTTTTATGGAGATCATAAAAGGCTTGATAACATTGTCTTGCCCGTTCCGGTTTATTGCTACTATCGATTCCAAGTATGTATTTTGAGGTTTCGCATAGGAAATTAGATTTTATACCTACTGTCTTTTTGTATTGCTCTGGAACTTCCACCAATTGCGGAACTTCATATGTCTTTTTTCCTCTTTTTTCGCTTACTTTAAGCGGGATAATACCAACTAGCTCTCCGTCTTTTGACAGGTTTAGGGCATAAGATACTTTGGCCATGCAAAACCCCGGTTTGGATATTTTGTCAGCTTTCTCAAGAATGTCATAATAATTCACAAGAGATTGAAGTATCATCTGACCACCTCACAATCGGCCAAATCAATGGTTCCATCCACCATAACAGCCCTAAAAAACATGGGTTTGATATCATCCGAATCTGAATAATCCATATCGTACAACATAAATCCCAAGTCTTTCGTGCCGGAATAAGCTGTTTGAACCTGGTCCTCTTCATATAATCGGAAGTTTGCAGGAAACTCCCTGCACCCAAAACACGGCGGCTGAAAACACTGACCTTTTCGTAAACGCCTTAAAATAATGTTGTAATGCTTTTCTACTGTGTCAGACTCGCCGGCTTTTTCGGTTAACTCAAAGTGTACTTCTAATACATACCGCACATTTTTTAGCAACAGCGAAGCCCGCTGCTGAATGTCAGCCGAAGTGTTAATATAAAGTTCTTTATGAACGCCGCCCATAACGCTCCTGACGTTGCTTGCCAGTATTTTTGATTTCACCTCATTACGCCGAACATTAGTAAATTCAATGGGATTGCAAACATGAATTTTGTCGATTACCCAGCGTATTGCCGGACGCCAATAGATGGATTCTATTATCCCTCTAGCCGCTGACGGAGTGATTACATCGTAGCTTACTCTTTCTACTTTCATTTCCGGACGCGTAAAAAGCGCATAATCACCCCATACTTCAACTTTCACCCCATAGCCCAAAAATATCACCTCCTTATACTACAACCAAGAACTTTTCTCTAAATCTACGAATACCCCAACACCGCTATTCACACTGGTGTCAAGACCTGTCTCATTGCTGTAGCGGCCGATATCGATCAATACCGCGATTTCATCATCAAGTTTTTCAATAAGACCGGCATCATACAATACACGAAAATCACTGTCATATACATTCACTACATAGGATTGGATTTTGCGCAATAATTCTCTGCTTCGTTCTTTAGAATACAGTCGATCCAGTAGGTTTTTCGCGTCGTCATTTAAAGGAATAAAGATAGAGTGACTTATATCTTCAATCAAGCGAAACTCTGATGCCACTTCGGCAAAAGGAAAACTCAGACCATAGGCAGCACCGTCTTCAAAGCGCTGAACTATGCGCTTAATGTCCAGACCGTCTCCTTCCATTTGGTATAGCTGATTAAAATAACTGTAAATAGCCTCAGGCGAAGATACATCGGAGAATTGGCGTACAATGGAATTTGCAATTTCGACGGGACGTCTAAAAGAAGCCGGTATGCGGCTTTTTCGATCATTTAAAACTTTAAAAATGTATACATGGCTTTGGTCATAAGGACGTTTGCCTTCACGATTACAGCGTCCTGCGGCCTGTATTTGTGAATCAAGTCCTGCTATTTCACGAAAAACAACAGGAAAATCCAGATCGACGCCTGCTTCGATCAAGCTTGTTGATACTACTCTGCAAGGTAAGCCAGTCTTTAATCTTTCTCTTATTTCGGATAAAACTTCACTACGATGAGCAGGACACATTAAAGTAGACAAGTGATAACGTCCATCAGGAGAAAGCAACTCGTAAAGGTCTTGTGCTTGCCGTCTTGTGTTCACAATACATAGCGACTGTTTACATGCGTTTATTCTTTCCGACAGTTCCGAATTCTCTAATTCACCAACGAAAATGATTTGCGTTCGCTTGAAGAAATCGTATAAGCCCTTTACGTCGTCACATATCTCGTATGTGGTCAGTTCTTTTGGAAATAAGTTTGCCAATGCCGGTTGTGTGGCACTGCACAAGACGGCTGTACTTCCATAGTTATAAACCAGCTCCGATATTGCGCGTATACAGGGAAGTAAATATTCGGTTGGCAACATTTGTGCTTCATCGAATATAATAACGCTGTTTGCGATGTTATGAAGCTTTCTACATTTGGATGTCTTGTTTGCAAACAAAGATTCGAAAAATTGCACATTTGTTGTTACAATGACAGGCATATCCCAATTTTCCGTCGCATAGCGCTGATATATCATGTCTTCATTTTCATCGTCGTAATTGTAATTGGAATGATGCTCGAGAACATATTCCGAACCTACTATCTTTTTAAAAACACTGGCATTTTGCTCGATGATAGAGGTGTAAGGAATTACATAAATAATGCGGTCCATTTCGTGTTCAACAGCGTGACGCAAAGCAAAAGCGAGAGAGGAAATAGTTTTCCCGCCGCCTGTGGGAACCGTTAATGTATACAATCCTTTCGGATTAATAGCCTTTTTTAAACAACAGTTTAGAATGTCATTACGTTTTTTGTTTATATCATTATCCGGGTTATTAAATTCTGAAATATAGTTCAGCAGACGTTCATACAAAGTAGGCATATCGCACTCAATATTGCGCTTTATTTTTCCACCCATCATGAACGTCTCGGTATCTAAAAAATCCGCATCTACCAGACACGAAAACAGCATTCGTACAAAAAAGGAAATTGAAAAGCCGTGACCTCCCAACATCCGTATAGGCGGAGGTCGTTTGGGTAAAACTGACTTTATATCAATGTCATTTTGAAAAGCCGAGTATTCAGGAATATTATTTCGTTTTAACCGGCCATGAAGAGTTGATTCAGCGCTTGTATCAACAGGACTCCCTCCGTCCGGAAGCCCTGCATGATGTCCCGCAATACAATAGGATAAAAGCCAACCTATATTCTTTAATACGTTATTGCTTTCTATTGCACCCGCCGTCGAATGATCTACGCGTTGATTGCTACCTCTGATACGTTTTTGAAACTGCTTTGAATATTTACCAATGTCATGCAAAATCCCACAAAGGTAACCAAATTCACCGCTCCCAAATCTTTCCGCAAAACAACGCGCGAGTACGGCAGTTCCCTCTAGATGCTCTTTATTTGTTTGAATTATTTCGTCATCTCTAATATGCGCTGCATATATCTCTCGCATTTACTCCATCCCCATTTTGTGAACAGATGACAAATGACAGGACACCTGCATCCTTTCCCTCACTGGGTATTATTGTCATTATGACATAATTTGTTGCAACAATCAACAAATTTCTGAATATTTTGCAATTTCCCTCCATCAACCACAAACCCCCTTCCATCGAAGGGGGTTTAGTTGTTGACCTGTTCGGTCCTATTGATTTGTTCATCTCAATTCGGTCATATACTATCCAAATATCAGTCTGCAATAATCTGTAGTGGTTTTTCGTGCGCTTGGATTCTCCCGATTCTATATTCCGTGCTCATTTGCAGAATATAGAAAATATAGAATTTTAGAGCCATTGCCCGGTTTATTGTGCCGGGGCGAAATCTCAGTAGCAGTACTCTATACAACTTATACAGCGCTAAATCCCAGCAATCCCACGGCCAGGAAGCCCACGCAAACAACGATGCCTGAGAAGAACAGGGTAATCAGGCAGTAACCCATGATATCCCTTGCGGACAGGCCTGCAATACCGAGAGCAGGAAGCGCCCAGAAGGGTTGGATCATGTTGGTCCACGCGTCACCCCAGGCAATAGCCATACCGGTGACTGCCGGATCTACACCAAGAGCTGCGCCCGCAGGCATCATGATGGGACCCTGAACAGCCCACTGTCCGCCGCCGGAAGGCACGAAAAAGTTTACGATACCGGCAGAGAGGAAAGTAAACAGCGGGAAGGTTACTTCCGTTGAAATGGCTACGAACCAGTTGCTGATAACAGCTGCAAG
>DGEG01000004.1:8769-10480 GCA_002385825.1 Firmicutes bacterium UBA3932
GTTGCAAAATAGTATACCAGGTAGATTACACCTGCCACCGAAATGACACCGGAGACCACACGGCTGTTTTCCAGTTTTTCCGCCGGCGTTACCGGCTTAGCGTATGTATATTCTTCTTCGGCGAGAAGTTTGGGATCCACAACAACTACCTGATCCGGTGTGGGATGCATTTTAGCGTTGATAAAAGGCAAGCAGATTAAAATAACCAGAACCATGATCAGGTTATACGGCGCAAAAATGGTCAGGCTGGTGGAGATCGGCTCCGTTACCGCTCCTCCCGTAGCATTGACCAGGGCTTCGGTTCCCGGCGTTGCCAGCGCAAGAGGAATGGAGCCGGAAAAACCGGCATGCCATACTATAAAGCCGGAATATGCGGACGCGATCAAAAGACGATAGTCCACACCCTCAAGCTGTCTTGCGATTTCCTTAGCCAGGATGGCTCCGACAACAAGACCGAAACCCCAGTTGATCCAGCAAGCAATAAGTGAGAAGAATGTTACAACGATAATTCCTTGTACAGGGGTCTTGCCGATAGACGCAATCTTCGACACAATCTTTCTAATCGCAGGAGCCTGCGCGAATGCGTTGCCCAATACCAGCACCAATGCCATCTGCATCGAGAAGGACAACAAACCCCATACGCCTGCACCCCAAGCGTTGATCATGTCCATCGGACCTTGTTTGGTTAACGGCATAGCTGCCACGAATACGATAATCGACAGCATGATACAGAAAATGAATGGGTCAGGAAGGAATCTGTTGACAAGTGCTACGCATCCGTTTGATAGTTTTCTAAACATAGACTTCTACTCCTTTCTATAAAATAATAACTCAGTTATTCCGGAGTGAGATGAAAAAAGAGAATTTTCAACGCGCGTGAAAAACCACAGATCAAACATTTTTCTTACCATAAAGACATAATATCATCCCTTTAAAATAGAATTTGATTGATATCCAACCTTTACACGATAGCAGTGCTCATTCCTAATAGCCTTGAAAATAAATAACCATACGTTTCAATATGTTACATTAAATAAGTGCCACAAACAATAGGCTCAATAAAACGTAATCAGGCTGCACTTGTTAGATCGCCCTTATAATGATTGATATTTTTTTGTCACTATCAGTTTTATACCTGATTGTTATTATATCACATTATATGGGTATGTGAATACAGTATTGAAATATTTTTCCACTCTACGGGCGCAAATATTATCTACGAGCCAATTCAGCGTCACTATTTTCTTAAAACATTGCTATCTCTTGCTATTCACCGGAAAGCCCAAGACCCGGTATTGAGAATAAAATAACTAATGTAGTCCCGACATGTAATGTAGCCCCGACATGACTAAACGAATATTTGCTCCAGCCTTCATAATGACAATTAATCTACCAGCTCCAACATCCCCGTGTACAGCTGATAATACTTACCCTTCTGCGCCAACAGATCCTCATGGTTTCCGCGCTCGATAATCCTGCCTCCTTCAAGCACTAAAATTGCGTTCGCATTGCGTACTGTCGATAGACGATGGGCGATCACAAACACGGTTCTATTCTCCATAAGACGGTCCATTCCCTTTTCGATTAAAGCTTCTGTCCTCGTGTCGATGGAACTGGTGGCCTCATCCAGGATCAGCACAGGCGGATCCGCCACCGCCGCCCTGGCAATAGCCAGAAGCTGCCGCTGCCCCTGAGACAAGTTGGCTCCGTC
>DGEG01000156.1 GCA_002385825.1 Firmicutes bacterium UBA3932
AAACAAGCTCAGAATCAGCGGACTCCTTCACGATATCGGCAAAAACTCAATAGACAATCGCATTATAAACAAATCCGGTCCGCTTACGGAACAAGAATGGAATCAGGTAAAAATGCACCCAACCACCGGCTATCGAATATTGAGTTCGTCACAAAAGACGAAAGAGATAGCCAGATTTGTTTTATACCATCATGAGAGGTTTGACGGGCGGGGCTATCCGGCTGGATTAATGGGAGAGAAAATACCTCTCTTTTCAAGAATAATAGCTGTTGCAGACGCTTACGACGCGATGACAAACCAAAGATCTTATAAAAAATCTTTAAATAAACACGAGGCTGTTCAGGAACTGATAAAAAATAAAGGAAAACAATTTGACCCGGATATAGTTGATATTTTCATTGAAAAAGTTTTGGGCAGTCGTTAAATCGCAGCAACAGACTGCCGCCCTCCTCCTTTCTAAAGCACACTTTTTTATCTTTCGCTGTTGTGTCGATTCGGATTCCATAAAAACCGATTTGCTTACTCCAAATCCGATCTGTTTTACACCGTTTCTCACTTATGAATTTCATGCCGCTTCATCATTTATTTGACCCGGCAGTTCTGGATCTTGAGTTGTTTTTGTCTACTGCCGGCCCGGATGCAGAAAAGAAATCTGGGGATTGACTGGGCCCGCGGAATGGGATTAACTAGAAGCAACGGATATTTATTTTATTGCGTTCACGGCAAGACAACAGAAAAATAGATTCGAAGGCTTTAACAACAAACATCGGATTACAGATTCTCGGGATATGAAACGGACAAAGAAAGGGGCGCGGTTATGGAAATCGGCAGTAAATTCGCGTTGTTAAACGTTTCGGTCGTAGACGGCAAGGGCGGCTGGCCGGAAGAGAACAAAGCAGTAATCGTAAAGGACGGCATCATCCACTGGATCGGCCACATGAAGGATTACAAGAAAGAAGATGGCGTGCAGGAAGTGAGCCTGGACGGTTTTTACGTGATGCCGGGAATGATAGATGCCCATGTGCACCTGGCCGGGGGTCGGGGCGATATGGAATACCAGGAAATGGAAGTGATAGCCGAAAATAAGCTGGTGAGAGCCATGCGTTCGGTCTATGAGGCTCAGGCCGTGTTAAAGCGCGGTTTTACTTCCGTTCGCGATATTTCCTGGAACGGACTCTACCTGAAGAGGATCTTCGGAGACAATACTTTGCCGGGGCCGAGGGTTATCGCATGCGGGCCCGGCTTATCAAGGACGGGCGGACATGCGGATTTGTATCAATACACGGAAGATTACGTGAGGGAAAACGGATTTTGGAGCATTATTGCAGACGGACCCGAAGAGATACGGAAGGCCGTGCGGAGGGTGCTGCGGGAAGGGGCGGATCAGGTCAAAATCTGGGCCAGCGGCGGTGATAACTGGCCGAATGACCGCAGCTGTGATGTGCATTATTCAATGGAAGAGATCGTAATGTGCGTGGAAGAGGCCCATAGGCAAGAAGGTACTTTTGTATGCGCTCATGCGGAGAACAGAGAATCCATATCCATGTGCGTCGATGCGGGCGTCGATACCATAGAACACGGAGAGGATCTGGATGAGGAACTTGCGGTAAGGATGGCAAAGAAAGGCGTCATCTTAGTTCCCACCCTGGCACTGGTCGTTAACTGGCACAAAGACTTCGTCCCCACCGGCGATGCGGCTCCCAAAAAGATACGGCCCGACGTGTTTTTGCACAGAGATGTGCCGCCCAGCGATGAGGACGGGGAGTTTGAAAGCCAGAGAGCCAAAGAGAGTTTCCAGCTGGCCGTTGAAAAAGGCGTTAAAATAGCCCTCGGATCGGATACCGTGTATGAACCCCTGACAAAGTGTGGCGAATACAGCGCAAGGGAATTTAAAGCGTTGGTGGAATGCGGGCTGACGGTGCCGCAAGCCATTCGCGCGGCCACGATGGGTTCCGCCGAGGCGCTTAATATGAGCCATAAGATAGGAACGGTGGAAGTAGGCAAAGAAGCCGACCTGTTGGTGGTGAGAAAAGATCCTACGAAGAGCACAGATGTGCTGTATAACGCGGAAAATATATATCTCACCTTTATCAAGGGCCGTTTGACCGTGGAGGACGGCCGGTTTGTATGGTAAATGGAAAGGCGGCAATAGCATCGTTTTATCAGCAAATATGGAAGGGCGGAAGCTTTCGTTCTAGACAAGTACGGAACTTGAAAACCTCGACATTGCGATCGAGGTTTTCTGCTTTGCCTTCTGTTTGAAACGATTAAAAACAACGGAGCACTTACTCAAGCGCAGATTCCAAGTAGTGCGCAACCTGGTAAAGCAGATCTTCGCTACACGGACGGCCGATAAGCTGCAGCCCCACAGGTAGTTCGTCCAGGACACCGCAAGGTATGGATATGGCAGGCAATTTTGCCAAAGATGCAAGCCAGCAACAACTCATAATAGGTATGAGGGTATTGTATTCTTTGCCGTTCAGGATTATCCGCCGTGAATTTATGTCGGGCGCGACCGTACCCAAGGTGGGCAGCACCATCAGGTCAACCTCTTTTTGATGTTCGGCAATCAGCGCGATAAATTCTTTCTGCAGCTTGAGTGCGTTTTCATATTCTTCCCAACTGCAGCCGGTTTCCATGAACTCCAGCACTTCGGGGTGGAACAAGCCGGGATGATTGTCGATATCCACTTTTCTTGCCTTGTAACTGTCATAGTGAATCAGGCTGTTCGAGGCCGCCAGGTATTTTTTCAGATCGCCAGGCAGCCTTACTTCTCTAACCGACATGCCTGCCTGCTCCAGCAGTTTAACGGCATTCGGCACCATATCCACGACGCGGACATCTACTTTACTTTCAAAGTAAGAGTAAGGAATCCCCACTGTCATTCCGGCTAAAGGTTTGTCGATTAAACTGGTAAAGTCTGTGACGGGACCTTTCCGTGAAAAAGGGTCGCGAGGGTCGTAACCGGACATGACATTCAGCATCAAAGCGTTATCTTTTACGCTGCGGGTTATCGGGCCGACCGTATCCAGGTGGTTGGAAACTTCGAAGCAGCCGTTAAGGCTGACTAACCCGTGGGTAACCCGCATGCCGACGATGCCGCACATGGCAGCGGGGATCCGAACCGATCCGGCGGTATCCGTGCCTATTGCGGCAGGCACGAAACGGGCAGCCACCGCAGCTCCGGAGCCGCTGCTTGAGCCGCCGGACATCTTGTTCAGGTTTCGGGGATTGCGTGTGGGACCGAAGCAGGATCGATCACCCGTTGGAAATAGCGCAAACTGGTCGGTGTTTGTTTTTCCCAGCATGATACCGCCCGCATCGAAGAGACGGTCCACTACAAATGCGTTTTTCGCAGGACGGAAATTCCTGTAAAGATCGCATCCTGCCGTCGTGGGAGCGTCTTTTATAAAAATGATATCCTTTACGGTAAAGGGGATGCCGTCAAAAAAGCTCTTCCGTTCCCCGCCGCACATTCGCTTTTCAGCCTCTTTTGCCTGTTCCATGGCCAGTTCCGGAGTCATGGCCACAAAAGCGTTAATGGGTTGATTACGTTCGTCTATATACTTTAACAGATATTCGGTCAATTCGACGGGGGACAGTTGCTTCTTGTCAAACAGATCGGATAGTTCTTCAATACCGAGTTGTTCCAAACCTTTGCTCGGTGCGGTAACCATACGGATCTCTCCCTTCAACAACATAATTAAACATGCGCGCTCCGGAGGATATCCTGCCTCTCCGGGTCGGACTTATGCTTTTCACTTACCGCTTAAACTGGTCATACTATAGTTTTTAAAATATTTGATAAAGCAGATTATAATTAACAATCCTGCTCCGCCAAGTCCGATATTCATCGTGCAAACCAATATCATGAAATTATTCAGGAGATAGCCCACAAATCCGGTAAACATGATTATGCGTTAGCAAAACAGGCAATGCGTAAAGTACGCGTGGACTTGCCGCTGCAAACGAAAGCCCCAGCGCAAGGCTGCACAGCCCGTAAAACACAGTCCAACCGAGCATATTGATGCCGTTGATTGCAGAAATATTGTAGCTTTGCGTAAACTGTATCAACCCATCCATGTTGCCGGCTTGAATCTGAAGCCGGGTTGATGTGATTTGAACAAAGTAAGCAACGCTTACACAAACGCAGAAAGAACTCTGATTCGTTAACTTTGAAAAATATAAAAGGCAATGTTGCCAATGTCGTCATCAGAAACAGTATCGATAATTTCTCGCAAGGATACAACAATACCATAACCAAAGTTATCGTACTGAGTACGGAAAAAATGAGCTGTAAAAATGGTCTGATTGATCGGGCAGACATATACAGCCCCTTTCCTTAT
>DGEG01000110.1 GCA_002385825.1 Firmicutes bacterium UBA3932
CACAACAACTTGACACCGTCTCAAGAAAGAATGGTACAATGCTTTCGTGATTTTTTATGTTATACTAATCCCCATGGGATGGACTTAACAGGAAGCATCCCTGCAGGCGCAGAAATGATGTTAGAAAAGTATAAAGGGTTGTAAAATATAAATAGAGTTATGTTTAGGAGGATTTTAGTTGAAGGATAGGAGCTTTTTTATAAGAACCTTCGGTTGTCAGATGAATGAAAGGGACTCGGAGACTCTGGCCGGAATGCTCAGCGATCTCGGCTACCGGGAAACTACGGATCGAAATAAGGCCGATGTAATTATTATGAACACCTGCAGCGTCAGAGAAAACGCGGACAGGCGCTTTTTCGGCAATTTGGGCCAACTGAAGAGGATAAAGGAAGAGAGACCGGATGTGATTATAGCCGTCTGCGGTTGCATGATGCAACAGCAGCACATCATCGATACGTTGAAATCCAAGTATACGTGGGTGGACCTGGTATTCGGGACCCACAACATCCATGAATTTCCCAAGTTGCTCGGGAATGTGCTCGATGAAAGGAAAAAAGTAGTCGATGTATGGGATCAGGCGGATGAAATCGTGGAAGGACTTCCCGCCCAGAGAAAGCATCCATATAAAGCCTTTGTCAATATCATGTACGGTTGCGATAACTTCTGCTCCTATTGCATCGTGCCTTATACAAGAGGAAGAGAGCGCAGCCGGGATCCGGAAGCCATCCTGGAAGAAGTCAAAGCTTTGGTGGCCGACGGCGTGCTGGAGATTACCCTGCTCGGTCAAAATGTTAATTCTTATAGGGGCCAGATCCGGAATCAGGATAAAGAAGAGGCCGGTGGGGGGACAGTGATGGATTCATCCGGAGAATATGTAAGCTTTGCCGGACTGATCCATATGCTGAATGAAGTGGAGGGTTTAAAGAGAATCCGATTTACCACTTCTCACCCGAAAGATCTTTCTGACGAACTCATCGACGCTTTCGCTTCATGCGAAAAGCTGTGCCCCCACATTCATCTTCCCGTACAGTCGGGGAGCACGCGGATTCTGGAGAAGATGAATCGTAAATACACAAAAGAAGAGTATCTCGAACTGGTGGAAAAGCTTCGCAGAAAGACACCGGATATCGCCATAACGACGGATATCATAGTAGGCTTTCCCGGGGAGACGGAAGAAGATTTTGAAGAGACTCTGGATATTGTTCGCAAGGTGGGCTTCGATTCCGCCTTCACCTTCCTTTATTCGATCCGAAAGGGAACTCCTGCTGAAAACTTCCCCGATCAGGTAGCGGAAGAAGTTAAACATGAAAGGTTCAACCGGCTGGTGGAGGAAGTGAACCGCATATCCGCAGAAAAGAACAGAGCTCTGGTGGGACAAGTAGTGGAAGTGCTGTCGGAAGGAAAAAGCAAGACCAACAAGGCCCTTTATACCGGCAGGACCGGCGGGCACAAGTTGGTCAACTTTAAAGCGGATGAAGATGTTACCGGCAGGATGGTCAAGGTTCTCATTACGGAGAGCTCAACCTTCAGCCTGACCGGCCGGGCGGTATGAAAACCGGCATCTGAACAAATTTAAAGAAAACCAAAAAAGTAAATGCAACGCTATACCCTCAACCCGTCGTCAAAGGCGGGTTGAGCTTTCATGTCCTTTAATACGTTTTCTCGGATCCAATCCACGTATTCCTGTGTTTGCTCGGGGGCCCTGCCCACATATTCGGAGGGGTTGAGCATGGAGCGGAGCGTTTCGGGATCCAGGCCAAAGGCGGGATCCTGTGCGATGCGGTCAATCAAGTCGTTCTCAAGCCCCTTCTCTTTAACTTGTTTTGCGGCCTCCATGGAATGGATTCTGATCCGCTCATGAAGTTCCTGGCGATTTCCACCTTTCATAACCGCATTCATGAGGATGTTTTCTGTGATCATAAAGGGCAGCTCTCTCTGTATATGAGCTTCTATAACTTTCGGATATACTACCATGTTTCCGGCAATGTTCAAATAAATATTCAGGATGGAGTCCACCGCCAGGAATGCTTCGGGAATGCTGATTCGTTTGTTGGCGGAATCGTCCAACGTCCTTTCAAACCATTGTTCCGAAGCGGTCAGCGCAGGATTGAGAGCGTTCACCAGCACATAGCGGCAAAGAGCTGCCATGCGCTCAGAGCGCATGGGGTTTCGCTTGTATGCCATGGCGGAGGAACCGATCTGATTAGCCTCAAAAGGTTCTTCCATTTCTTTCAGGTGCTGCAATAACCTAAGGTCGTTGCTGAACTTATGGGCAGACTGGGCAATACCGCTTAGCAGGTTGAGGATCTGGCTGTCCAGCTTGCGGGGATAGGTCTGTCCGGAAACAGGGAATACTGCGGGATAAGACATTTTTTCTGCAATGAGTAGGTCGAGTTTCTTAACTTTTTCATGATCTCCCTTAAACAGCTCAAGAAAGCTGGCCTGTGTTCCCGTCGTGCCTTTAGAGCCCAGCAGGCGTTTATTGGCAAGCTGGTGATCGATGGCTTCCAAATCCATGATCAGATCCTGGAGCCACAGGGTGGCTCTCTTTCCCACTGTAGTCAGCTGGGCAGGCTGAAAATGGGTGAAACCCAAAGTAGGAAGATCTTTATATTTTACAGCAAAATCGCAGAGTTTTTCTATGCAGACGAGAAGTTTATTACGTACCAGATCAAGGGCTTCGTACATGATTATGATATCCGTGTTGTCGGTGACGTAGCAGGAGGTTGCTCCTAAATGGATTATTGGCATGGCTGACGGGCACTGTTGCCCGTACGCATAAACGTGGGCCATTACATCGTGACGAACTTCTCTCTCTCTTGATTCGGCAACGCTATAGTTAATGTCATTTATGTGATCTTTCATCTCTTTTATCTGGCTTTCCGTGATGGGCAACCCCAGCTCCATTTCGCTTTCGGCTAAAGCCACCCACAGTTTCCGCCAGGTGGAGAATTTCTTCTCTGCAGAAAAGAGATATTGCATTTCTTTGCTGGCATATCGTGTACTGAAAGGGCTTTCATAACGATCATACATAGGCGTATCCTCCTTTTTTACTCTTTCATCCTATCATTTTGCATATGGATAGACAAGAACTTTCAAAACCCGCTGCTTGTTAATCTTCAAAACAGTTTGGCTGCGCAGAATGGCAATCTTATTGATTATTTTTGTGCATATTGAGAAGGGCGTCCTAATATATTGTACAGACATAGTGCAATGTGAAGGAGGGGGCATACCTTGGAAAACCTGAATATATATGAAAGCATGGCGGAAAGGACCCGAGGTGATATCTACATCGGGGTAGTGGGGCCGGTTAGGACAGGAAAATCAACTTTTATAAAGCGTTTTATGGATCGAATGGTTTTGCCCAAAATTGAAGAGGGGCACCTGAAAACTCAGATTCGCGACGAACTGCCCCAGAGCGGCACGGGGCGAACCATTACCACCACTGAGCCTAAATTTATCCCGGCCAAAGCAGTGGAGCTTCGTCTATCCGATAATACCCGCTTCAAAGTGCGGATGGTGGACTGCGTGGGATACATGGTCAAAAACGCCATAGGCCATATGGAAGACGGTCAACCACGCATGCTGAACACGCCATGGAATGAGGAGAAAATACCCTTCGCGGAAGCGGCGGAAATCGGAACCAGAAAAGTCATCGCGGATCATTCCACCATAGGCGTGCTGGTGACTACTGACGGAAGCATCGGTGAAATTCCGAGAGAAGATTACATACCTGCCGAAGAGAGAGTGGTGCGGGAGCTGAAAGAACTGAACAAGCCTTTTGTTATAGTACTGAACTCTACGGTTCCGGAAGAACCGGCTACGCAGAAATTATGCAGCGAGCTGGAAATGAAATACGATACGCCGGTAATTGCGGCGGATTGTATGAAAATGGATGACCATCAGATCCAGGGAATTCTGACACAAGTGCTTTACCAATTCCCTGCAGCGGAGATCGGATTCATGCTGCCTGGTTTCCTGAAAGGCCTGCCGGAGGATCACCGGATTAAAAAGACCATCATCGAAGCCATAAAAGACTGGTGCCAAAACATGAATACAGTGAGAGATATAAAAGATACGGTTGCCGTATTAGCCGACGGGGATATCGTAAAAGACGTTGCTATTACGGACATGAACTTGGGAAATGGCAGGATTTTGGCGGAGATTCGGCCGGTGGATGGTTTATTCTACCTGCTCATCAGCGAGATAACGGATCGGGAAGTAACCGACGACAGCCAGTTCTTCCAGTTGATCAGGGAATTGGCCGTAGCGAAGAAGGCTTATGATAAAATTGCCCCGGCCATGGCTCAAGTGGAGGAGACAGGTTATGGCATCGTGCAACCGAATCTCTCCGAAATGAATCTGGAAGAACCGGAGATCTTCCGCCAGGGTAACAATTTCGGAGTGCGCCTGATGGCTAAAGCTCCAAGCCTTCATATCATCAAGACGGATATTACCACGGAGGTGGCTCCTGTAGTAGGAAGTCTTCGCCAGAGCGAGGATTTGGTTCAGTATCTCCTCAGCGAATTCGAAAGCGACCCGGGAAAGATTTGGGAAACCAATATCTTCGGCAAATCCCTTTATGAGATGGTTACGGAACAGATGGAGTCCAAGTTGGCCAACGTGCCCGACCATATTCGGGGAAAGGTCCAAAGGTCCCTGCAGAAGGTGTCCGATGAGGGAAGGGAGCACATGATCTGCATCGTCCTTTAGTCCACAGAACCTTTGAATTGAGCGGATTTTTGAAAGCAAATATCATCTATGGAACAAAACGTTGCTCGCTCTTACGGTGGGCAACGTTTTTATAATCACCACGGGCAGTTTTTGGAACTTTCGGCTTCAAAAGAATTTGGAACTTTCCACATGAAAGAGCGTCAAAGGGTATAGGAAGTTTTATCCACTTCCCAGTAAGGCCGAAAGATCGGAGGGTTTAGTTATGAAAATACGGAGATCGAAAATGAGGATCGCAGGCATCCTCGTATTAGCGGTACTGCTTTTATCCGGCTGCGTTGCTGTTGATGAAGCTCCGGAAGGTGATGTGCCGGATTCGAGCCTTCATTTTACGCCGGAAGAATATCCGAGGGTGGATGGTTCGACGCTTACCATTCCCTTTTCTGAAGCTGTAGCGGCCGCGGTGATGGGCCTTCCCATAGAAGAGGCCCGACAGTATATATTCCACAACACGACTCACAATGCTTATGTAAATCTCATTGAAGGAAACGCGGACATCATCTTCGTTACACCGCCTTCCGAGGAAGAGTTGGCTTACGCGGAAAAGCTGGGTGTGGAGCTTGAGGTCATCCCCATGCTTAGGGACGGCTTCGTATTCTTTGTCAACGAGAACAACCCGGTGAACAATGTGGCATTTCAAGACATCGTAGATATATATTCCGGAAAAATCACCAATTGGAAACAGTTGGGAGGAGAGGATAAGGTGATCATAGCCTACCAGAGAGAAGAAAACTCCGGCAGCCAGACAGGGATGCTGAAGCTTGTTATGAAGGACACGCCCATGATGGAGGCACCTAAGGAGTTGATGATCGGCGATATGGGATCCATCATCGATGCAGTGGCCATCTATGACAATGATGTGGCCGCCATCGGCTATTCCTATTATTACTTTGTTAAAAGTATGTGGGGTGATGAGCATATTAAACTGCTTGCTGTGGACGGTGTGGAACCCAACGATGAAACCATCGGCAACAATAGCTATCCCATAGTTTCTACCACTTACATGGTGCTTCGTTCCGATGAGCCTGAGGGAAGCAATGCCCGACTTTTGGCCGACTGGATCCTTTCCGCGGAAGGACAGTCCGTTGCTGAAAAGAGCGGCTATGTTCCGTTGAAGTAGGAAACGATACTTTGTTTCGATAATTAAGGAGATCAGCCATGTTGCGTCATAATGAACGGCTATATGATACTATTCCGGAACGGCCTTTCAGAAAAAGAGAAGTAAAACGGTTTTTATGCATTGCCTGTGTCATTGGGCTTATCAGCCCCATATTTTTCGGGTGCGGTGACACTTCCGGCATTAATGTTACCGATGATATTGGCGGCCAATCCCAAGAAGTAAGGGGAACGTCAGAGACTCACCGGAGAAGCGGAAAACCTGTGGTGGCGCCGGTGGATATTCTCTACACCGTGGAGAATAATCTTGAAATTATTTCTGAGGAAATAACTAATGAAGGCGACGAAAATCAGGAATTTAAGTATCACCATGTGGTCATCTCCATTTCCGGATTGAAGGATAAGCAGGTGGAGAAAAAGATAAACGATCGTATATGGGAAGTCTATGAGTCGCTTAAATCCCAGGGATTGCCTCCTTTCCGAGGTATAAAAGCCGTCATACCAGAAGACGCGCAGCTGGTATCGGACAGTATATACAGTTATGTGACGGCAAATTACAACAATGTTTTGTCCGTTTGTATTAACAGGGACAGCTCTTATAGACCGACAAGCGAAGAGAGAGGTAACGTAAGAACGCAGGAAGGGTATTATCGCGATACGGGGCATGTATATGTAATGGAGGGGTTGACCTTTGATCTTAACACCGGAAATGAGATCACCCTTGCAGATGTATTTGCCGATAATGTGGATTACCTTGCCTTGCTCAACAATGCGGTGATGAAGGATCTCAACGAAGTCAGCGCCCAGGATGAAGGATACTTCACCCGGTGGCACGGATTGAAACTGGCGGAATCTTTTAAAGGATTGTCTCCGGATCAGAAATTCTTCCTCGATGCGTACGGAATCAATTTGATCTTTGATTACGATACGCCCGAATTTTATTTATCGGACTTCATGGCGCAAACAATACATATACCTTACGAGAATTTGAATCGTTCCGTTGCAATTATGAAGAGGTTCTATGACGAAAGGGAAAAAATTTTCACTTCGGAAGATGAAGAAGTTAAATCATTGATTTATAGCGGTTATACGAACATTCCAATCCAAAAACAAGAATACGCCGACGGTTATATATATGTGTACAACTATACTAAGGTTTCTCCCAACTTTCCCGAGAGTCTGATGGAAAAAGTCATGGCCATGTCTTCCGTGCCCCAGGCAAAAATCCATGAGATGAATCAATATGTTATGAACGAGAGGGCTCATTGGAATGAAGAAGTAAACGGTTATTTCGAGCAGCATGTCAATGCGGGAACTGTGGGACACTATGCTATCGTTACGAAAAATATAAACGGCGCAACGAGGGATACAGGATTTTTCTCCAACGAGTGCAAGACCTATGATTTAAAGAGCGGCAGGGAAATGGCATTGGCAGAAATGTTCGTGGACGGATTCGATTATAAATCACTGGTGAGAAAAACCTTTGAAAAGACCATCGCCGACCGGGGCGGGCTTTATCAGGAAGGCAGAAAGATGTCGGAAGAAGAAATCAGGGAACTCCTGGATGAAATATTATCCGGCAACCCGGGTTTTTGTCCTTATCCCAATTCTATTCACATTGTGGCCGGAGACGCGGAGTTCGCAGGCGGGTATCGTGAACCGCTGCAAATCAGCCTTGATTTCAAAGAAATCGGATATGAAAATCTGGCCGTGTTCGACAGCCGCTAACCGGACCGTTCCCATTTAAATGCTATGACCCCTGCGATCATCAGAGCAAGGCCTACCCACTTGTTCCAGGTAAAACTGATTTTCTCTGTTCCAAGCCATCCGAAGGCATCGATGACGGCTGCAACCAGAAGCTGCGAAATCAGGATGATGGCTATGGCTTGGGTCGGGCGGAGATTTCCTATGGCCAGCATGACGGTAACGATTATGACGGTGCCGAGAATACCTCCCGTCCAGTATATTTTGTTTACCTGGGTTATTTCGGACAGATCGCCTTTGCCGAACATCCACATTACTATAAGGCCCAGTGCCAGCGCCGTTGCCTGGACGAAGACATTGGATTCATAGAGTCCGACTTTTTCGCTTAGTCTTGTATTGATTACGCCTTGCAGGCTCATTGCCGCCCCTGCGACCACACTCATAATTATACCTAACATAAAACACCTCCCGATTATTGTGTCTCGGGAGGCGTTTATTATTCGCTAATCAGCTCCGGAATTATCATTTATAGTATGTCAGTGAGAAGCCGCGATATGTTTTCCTTGAACCTTATCCACAGAGAGCGCTGGCAATATTTTTCCCAAGTCAGCTCTTCTGATTCTTCCATGTCCTTTTCAAATGCTTTCTCCAGCTCAGCCACTACTTCTCCGTCATAGATAAATGCGTTTACTTCGAAGCTGAGATAAAAGCTGCGCATATCGAAGTTGGCCGATCCCACTGAAGCCACTTCGCCGTCCACGCATATATTCTTTGCATGAAGAAAACCGTTTTTGTATATATAAATTTTAGCACCGCATCGCAGCAAGTCGCCCACATACCAGAGAGTAGCCCAGTAAACGAACATGTGGTCGGGCATGCAGGGGATCATGATGCGCACGTCCACGCCGGAGAATATGGCGTTTTTTAATGATTCTATAACGCTGGCATCCGGCACGAAATAAGGCGTCTGTATATAGATGCTTTTCCTCGCCGAGGTGATCATTTTGAGATATCCGCGCTTTATCTCCGATTGCTTGGAATCCGGCCCGCAGGATACGATTTGTACACCGGATGATCCTTCGTCGATGACTTTGTTGAAATATGCCGATGCCAGGAGGAGGGGCTCTTTTGATGCTGAGCGCCAATCCATCATGAAGCGTACATTTATGTCATGTACGCAGCTGCCGGTCAACCGTAGATGTGTATCTCTCCAGTTGCCGAACTTCTTGCTCCTGCCCACATATTCGTCCGCAACATTGAAGCCGCCTAAATAACCGATGCAGCCGTCAATGATAACCAATTTCCTGTGGTTACGGTAATTCAGCTTCATGGTGAGATATTTAAGCTTGGGGGGGAAGAAAAAGGCATATTTGCCGCCGGCCTTTTTAAAATCCCTCAACATGCGGGAATTTATTTGACGCCCGCCGAGGGCATCCACCAGCAGGCGGACCTCCACGCCTTCCTTGGCTTTTTCCGTGAGCAAATCTATAAAGGAACGGCCCATCCTGTCGTTTTTGATGATGAAGTACATTATATTAATTGAATATTTTGCATTGCGGATATCCTGGTATAGGGCCTCGAACTTCTTTTCTCCTTCGGTATAAATGGAGATATTGTTATTCTGGGTGTAATAAGCTTTTGAATATGTTTGGTGAAGCAGAATCATATCTTTCCATTTTTCCGCTTCCTCATTCGTGAACTCATATTCCCCCTCTGTCATGCTTTGGATCTGATCATTGAGCGTACTATCCAGAACATTGGCTTCGTAGCTGGACAGTTTAAAAATCTTCTGGCGGGCGATGTTTTGGGACAAAAGGAAGTAAAGAAAAATCCCTACGCCCGGAAGCATAAAAAGTACCATTATCCATGCTAGGGTAGACGAGGGATTTTTCCGCTCAAGGAAGATGATTACAAATGCGATCATGAAGTTGACCGCGTATATCATCAAGGGTATTTTAATTAAACTGATCCATTCTATGGGAATCAATCTACCACTCCTGTTTTAAGTGATATTTCGGTTGATTTCTTACAACAAAGCATCCAGCTTCTCTTCCAGTACTGAAGCAGGCAAACCTCCGGTAATTCTCTCCTTAATTTCTCCGTCCTTAAAGAAAAACAGGGTAGGGATGCTCATTACTTTATAGGAAAGAGCTACTTTTCTATGTTCATCGATGTTGAGTTTGCAAATTTTAGCTTTACCCTGATACTTGTCTGCCAATGCGTCGATTACGGGACCAAGCGCCTGGCAAGGACCGCACCAATCTGCATAAAAATCCACCAGCACCGGTACGGGAGATTTAAGAACTTCTTCCTCAAAATTATCCGCTGTTAAATAAATAGTATTTGCTGACATGTTTCTACCTCCTGGACCAATATTTATTCTGATTTTCCTGTACTTTTCGTCGTCAGTACAGAACGCCGCTTATAGAACGTGTTGAAATATTATACCATGAAATGGTTAAAATCAAACAAGAATAATAGAAATGTGTTGTAGAATTATCAACTTTATATTATAGTATAGGCTTAAGGAATAAACATACACGGAAGGTTTCCTTTCTATTTTTTGCAGGAAACAAAAATACCAGACTGAAGAAGAAAGGCAATAACGGTAATATGGATTTCAAAAACTTGCAGAAAACTGACCCTGCTATCTATAACATGGTCCGCAGGGAAATGGACAGACAGGAGAACAACATCGAACTGATCGCATCAGAAAACTTCACATCCGTAGCGGTGATGGAGGCGTCGGGAAGCGCTTTGACGAATAAGTATGCAGAAGGGTACCCCGGCAAGAGATATTACGGAGGCTGCGAGCATGTGGACGAAGTGGAAGATCTGGCGAGAGACCGTCTTAAAAAGCTTTTCAAAGCGGAGTATGCCAATGTTCAACCTCATTCCGGATCCAGTGCCAATTTGGCTGTCTATGCAGCGTTCCTCCAGCATGGGGATACGGTGCTGGGAATGGACCTTTCCAACGGAGGTCATTTGACCCACGGAAGTCCGGTGAATTTCTCGGGAATCAATTACAATTTCATACCATATGGTGTAAATCAGGAAACGGAGCTCATCGATTTTGACCAGGTCCGGGACTTGGCCCGGAAGCACCGTCCCAAGATGATCGTGGCAGGGGCAAGTGCCTACCCCAGAATTATCGATGCCGGAATATTCCGGGAAATTGCCGATGAAGTCGACGCATACCTCATGGTAGATATGGCGCATTTTGCCGGTCTGGCAGCTGCGGGGCTGCATCCCAATCCGGTGGAGCATGCCCATGTGGTAACCACAACAACGCATAAAACCCTGAGAGGTCCCAGGGGAGGAGCCATCCTTGCGAAAGAAGAATTCGGTAAACGGATCGATAAAGCCATCTTCCCCGGGATGCAAGGAGGACCCCTCATGCACATTATCGCCGCCAAGGCGGTTTGCTTCCTGGAAGCGTCGACGCCGGAATTTGTTGAATATCAGAAACGGGTCGTGGGAAATTGCAAAACCTTAGGGCAGGCATTGCAGGAGAAGGGCTTCAGGCTCGTGTCCGGCGGGACTGACAATCACTTGCTCTTAATCGATTTGAGGAACAAAGGGATTACCGGAAAAGAAGCGGAAGCATTGCTGGATCAGTGCGGGATCACAACGAACAAAAATACCATACCCGGAGATCCTAACGGTCCCTTCGTTACGTCGGGAATTCGAATCGGTACTGCCGCGGTAACCAGCAGGGGCTTCGGAAAAGAGGAAATGCTGCGGGTTGCTGAGGCTATTGCGTTGATTATCGATAATCCGGAAGACGAAAAAGCTGCCGGGGAGGCGAAATCCATGGTCAAAGAGCTGTGCAGGGCTTTCCCGCTGTACAGGTGATAGTCGGTCTTAGTTTAATATAGATCAATATGATGTTAAATAATCGGGAACGGCTGGTGGCCGTTCCCGATGTTTATCTGCTTGGAATGCAGACCTTTGTACCTGGGGTGGAATAATCCATAACTGTCAGGTTTGGGTTCGCCTTCATTAGGTTTCGCGGAAGTACCCGAAAACGGGAACATATTTTGTCCATATTATCTCCTACGCGCACATAATAGAAATCTTCCCTTTCGTGGTTTTCCTCATGAGTCGCAGAGGGTGCGGGCGAAGAGCTTTCTGATCTTTGAGGGATGCACAATTTCATGCCTATTTCCAAATTGTAGGGATCCAGAGACGGATTTGCTTCCATCAGCGCGTTCAGGGATATTTCATGCTTCTTTGCGATCATGTAAAGGGTATCTCCTTCCATAACGGTATACAATGTGCCCTGACATTCCGGTTCTTCGCTCCCAGACTGTATCGAAGAAGGTGAAGGTATGGTATGGGAAGGAGCAGGTACCGGTGTCGGAGTGGGTGCAGGCATGGGCGGAGGAGTCGGAATCGACATGGGAGCAGGAGCCTGCGGGACCGGAGACGGAGTAGGTGGAGAAGGTGTCATTGGGGCCGATTCCGGACGGGTTCCGGGGATGCAGATTTGCGCTCCTATCATCAGATTGTAAGGATTCATGCTGGGGTTTGCTTCCAGGATGGCTTCCAGCGAAACTCCGTAACGTTTTGCCAGTAGATACGGAGTGTCACCGGGAGCGATGGTATGGAAAAATCCGCTGCAGGAATTATCGTTTTGCGCTGCTTCGATTCTTGGAATGCAGATCCTCTGGCCGATCTTCAGGCAATAGGGATTCGCGATGTTGTTTACCTGCATCAATAGGGATACGGGCACGTTGTATCTTTGGGATATGGAATAAAGAGTATCGCCTGCCTGTATCGTATACATCTCAGTGCATACATAATCCCGGGGGGCGGCAGGCGCTGTGGGGAAAGGAGCCTGTTGGCGGTCTTGTATCATAACGATCAAATCACCTCTCATTTACCTGATACTATCCTCAGGATCATATTTATACCAATATATTTCAATTGCTTTAAACTTGTGATAAAATATTCAAACATTAATATTCCGGATATGTGTCTGTCTTGATTTGAGAGGAGTGTTTTATTGAGGCGTTTTTTATCGAATCCTATGATTTTAATTCTCATCATGTTGATGGCTTTTAACGCTGTCACCAGTGGACGATATGCCAATCCCATGGATTGGATCATGAGGACATTAATTATACTGCCCGGTATCATATTAGGCCTTTCCTTCCACGAATTCGCCCATGCCTGGGTAGCCAACAGGTGCGGAGATCCTACTCCGAAATATCATAACAGGATCACAATAAATCCTGCGGCCCACATCGATCCTTTGGGCTTTTTGGCTCTGATCTTCATAGGTTTTGGCTGGGGAAGGCCCGTCGTGATAAATCCAAATAATTTCAGGAAGCCCAGAAGGGATGAACTCCTGGTTTCC
This sequence comes from Firmicutes bacterium UBA3932, assembly GCA_002385825.1. Lineage (GTDB taxonomy): Bacteria > Bacillota > Clostridia > Peptostreptococcales > Anaerovoracaceae > UBA1426. The sequence continues at coordinate 12,914 of DGEG01000110.1, forward strand.
CTTGCCGGCGTTACGATGAACCTGATACTTGCCTTCATTTTTATGGGGACTATACGCCTGCTATATGAATTTGCGCTGGGTTTCATGCTGTCGGACTTGGGAATGATACTGCAGGATATCCTGATTTGGGTAGTCCATATCAATATCGTGTTGATGGTCTTCAACCTGCTGCCCATACCGCCTCTGGACGGATTTAATGTGCTGACGCAGATTTTCAATCTGCGCAATACTGAGTTCTACTATAGAGTGTACGACAAAGGATTTTTGATCCTGATGATATTGATTGTGTTCAATGTAACGGGAAGAATATTAACCCCTGCCGTTTCAAATATCTATACATTATTAGCCGGAATCTTTTTCTAGTGTAAACGTCTCCCCCTTTCTCCGGCGACGGCAGTTTGTAATCATGTTCAAGCTGATTGTGATGGATTAGCACTCTCTGTAATAGAGTGCTAATATTTTTGTTTATTTCTTCTAAAAACAGGTATATAATAATTCAGGTACATATAACTATCATGCTATTTGCCATGCTATACACGGGGGTGGTCTTAAATATGAACATGGAAAGAATGACAGAAAAAGCCCGGGGAGCCATCATCGATTCCCAAAAGATCGGTGTTGAGGAGGGCCATCAGCAGATAGACGGTGAGCATCTTCATATGGCTTTGTTACTGCAGCAGGACGGTTTGATTCCCAAACTGCTCGATTATATGTCGGTAAATAAAGGTGCGCTTATAGGTGACTTACAGGTTGAATTGAGCAAGCTGCCTAAGGTTCAGGGCGGAGGAGACACCATGTATGCCACGCGCAGGCTGAATAATATACTGGTGCAGGCAGAAAAGATTGCTAATGATTTCAAAGACGAATATATAAGCGTAGAGCACCTCTATCTGGCTTTATTGGAAGAAAAGAATACTCCTTCCGCAAGACTCTTTCAGAAATACAATATTACCAGAGAGGGATTCCTGCAAGCCCTGACGAAGGTGAGGGGCAACCAGAGGGTCACGAGTCCGAATCCGGAAGAAAATTACGAAGCTCTTGAAAAATACGGAAGGGATTTGGTAGATCTTGCGCGGCAGGGAAAACTTGATCCTGTCATCGGAAGGGATAGCGAAATTCGACACACGATCCAGATCCTTTCAAGGAGAACGAAAAACAACCCTGTTCTGATAGGTGAGCCGGGAGTAGGAAAGACGGCTGTTGTGGAAGGCCTGGCCCAGAGGATTCTCAACGGGGATGTGCCGGAAGGGCTGAAGGATAAGACTATATACGCTTTGGATATGGGGGCTCTCATAGCCGGCGCCAAGTACCGGGGAGAATTTGAAGAGAGGCTGAAAGCCGTTTTAAACGAGATCCAAAAATCAGAAGGCAGGATCATACTGTTTATCGATGAGATACACAACATAGTCGGGGCGGGCAAGGCGGAAGGGGCCATGGATGCAGGAAACCTCTTAAAACCTATGCTTGCCCGGGGTGAGCTGCATTGCATCGGTGCCACAACCCTCGACGAATATAGAAAATATATCGAAAAGGATGCTGCTCTGGAGCGGCGTTTCCAGAAGATATTAGTAGATCAGCCCAGCGTAGAGGATACCATATCCATTCTCCGAGGTTTGAAGGAGAGGTTTGAAATCCATCACGGCGTGCGTATTACCGATAACGCGCTCATAGCCTGCGCCACCCTTTCGGACCGCTACATCAGCGATCGTTTCCTTCCGGACAAGGCCATAGATCTGATGGACGAAGCTGCGTCCATGATACGTACAGAGATCGACAGCATGCCGGCGGAGTTGGATGAATGCTCCAGGAAGATCATGCAGCTTGAGATAGAAAAACAAGCTTTAAGCAAGGAATCCGACGAGGCATCGAAAGAAAGGTTGAAAAACATCGAGCGAGAGCTTGCCGACCTGAGGGAAGAGTACGATGCAATGAGTGCGCAGTGGGAGAGCGAAAAACAAGCCATAACACAGCAAAAAGCCACTAAACAGAGAATCGAAGAGGTTCGCCACGAAATTGAAGAAGCAGAGCGGCGTTATGACCTGGAAAAGCTTGCAGAACTGAAGTACGGTGTTCTCTCCGCTCTTGAGAAACAGCTGCAGGAAGAGACAGCTAAAATAGATCAAGTGAAGGAAAACAGACTCCTGAAAGAAGAGGTAACGGAAGAGGAAATCGCCGTAGTGGTGTCAAAATGGACGGGCATTCCCGTGAGCAAGCTCGTAGAGTCGGAAAAGGAAAAGCTTCTCCGGTTGCCGGAAGTGCTGCATAAGCGTGTGATTGGTCAGGATGAAGCAGTCAACGCGGTGTCTGAGGCGGTGATTCGCGCTAGGGCGGGGCTGAAGGACATCAATCGCCCCATCGGATCATTTATTTTCCTCGGACCGACGGGAGTAGGCAAGACTGAACTGGCGAAAGCCCTTTCCGAAGCCCTGTTTGACTCGGAAAAGAACATGATCCGTATCGATATGTCCGAATATATGGAGAAACATTCCGTGTCCAGGCTGGTGGGGGCGCCTCCGGGCTATGTGGGCTATGATGAAGGAGGCCAGCTGACAGAGGCGGTAAGGAGGAAGCCTTATTCCGTCATATTGTTTGACGAGATCGAAAAGGCACATCCGGATGTATTCAATATCCTGCTTCAGCTGTTGGATGACGGCAGACTGACGGACAATCAGGGCAGGACGGTGGATTTCAAGAACTGCATCGTCATCATGACCTCCAATATCGGGAGCGCATATCTTATGGAGAACATCCAACCGGACGGCACGATTCCCTACGAGGTTAAAGAACAGGTAGAAGAAGAGATGAAACGTTACTTCCGACCGGAGTTTATCAACAGGATCGACGATATAGTTCTCTTCTCTCCGCTAACGGAAGATCAGATCATCAAGATCATCGATCTTTCCATGGAAGATATCCAAAAGAGGCTGGAGGATCGAAGGATTCAAGTCACCCTGACAGATGCGACGAAGAGATATATCGCAAAAGAAGCCTATTCGCCTACTTTCGGTGCAAGGCCTGTCAAGCGATACCTGCAAAAACATATTGAAACGGAAATCGCAACGAAGATCATCCGGGGTGAGGTGAAAGACGGAGAAACCATCACTATCGACATTAAAGACGATAGAATGGTACTTTAACTCAAAAAAGATTTTATGAAACCAAAGGGGACATTTCTTGGCTGAAATGTCCCCAATTATTACTCCTAAGTGTTATTATAATCAGTTTTTTGGATCTATGAAATCCGCATACTCGGATTTATTGATCTGATAGAGGAATCCTTTTCCGATTTTTTCGAGAAGTACTAGATTCAGAGTATTGCCTCGCCGTTTCTTATCGTGTTTCACCGACTCAGATATTTCGCGGATATTGGCATCTTCGGGAAGCTGGTAGGGGAGATTGTATGCCTCCAGCAGCTTCTTCAGCAGATTAGCCGTATTGGGCGCCGTGAGCCCGGCCCTTTCTCCTGCTAACGCAGTCATATACATGCCGATGGCTACCGCTTCACCGTGGGAATAGGTTTTCTCGGGATAATAATCCTCTATGCAGTGCCCGAAGGTGTGTCCGAAATTGAGCAGCATGGCGATGCCGTAATCGCGACTGTCCAGCTCGATGATCTGTTTCTTAATGAGGCAGCAGCGGTAAATGATGGTCTCGATGCCGGAACCGTCGTTCTTCGTTGCTTTGTCCATCAGGTCGGAAAACAGGTCCAGATCGAAAACACAGCCGTATTTGATGACTTCAGCCATGCCGTCTTCAAAGACTTCATCGGGTAAAGTTCTTACGAAAGCGGGGTCGATGAACACTTCTTTGGGTTGGTAGAATGTACCGGCCAGGTTTTTGCCTTCCGGTAGATTCGCTCCGTTTTTTCCGCCGATGCTGGAATCCACCATGGCCATAAGGGTTGTGGGAACCATGACCAGATCCACACCCCGCAGGAAAGTAGCTGCTGTAAAACCGGCTATATCTCCAATAACGCCGCCGCCCAGGGCCAGGATCAGATCCTCACGGGTCAGTTGGAATTCCAGAAGTTTGGTGTATAGGTGGGGCAAAACACTGAAGGACTTGCTGTCCTCTCCCGGAGGGAGGGATATAAGAGTCCAATTTATACCGGCTTTATCCATTTGCGCCCGGAGTTCCTCTCCGTAGATATCCAACACAGTGTCATCGGTAATTACAGCAACTTTCTTTTCGGGATACTGATTTGCCAGGGTAGAGCCCATGTGTTTAAAGAATCCCATTTCTGTCGTAACCGTATATTTCTGTGTGGCTGTATTAATTGTAAGCGTTTGACGCATTTTTATCACCTCATGGAATAGGATATACGATTAGTATATACGATAGAATTATCAAAATCAAAGCCTTTGGACATCTTAATACAAATTTGCCCTGCAAATAATTTGATTCCGTCCACAGGAATTGAACGTATATAAAATAGCAAAGTGATTTGCATTTCCAAATATGAACATATATAATGTTTCCAGCACAGCACAGCTGTAAAAGGAGGCTATATGGGAGATAATATCATCGTAACAGTATCGTGCAGCAACATGCGCAGTTGGGGCAGGCAAGCCCTTTCGGGCAGATGGGGGACGGCAGCGTTGGGAACCCTCCTGCTTATGGCTCTGTCTTCAGTGCCCATACTGATCTTTCACTTTTTCTTTGAGAGTTTGGATTACATTTCAAACTTATATTCCATGTTGGTTTCCGGCCCTCTTACCTTGGGGTATGTCACGTTTATTCTCGCAATATTTCGTAGAAAAGACACTTCTCCTATAGAGGTTTTTTACGGCTTTGAACGTTTCGGAAAAGCTTTTGGTCTCATGTTCGTAATAAACGTTTTCATTCTGCTTTGGTCACTGCTCTTCATAATACCCGGAATCATTGCATCTTTTCGTTATGCTCTCGCTTTTTATATCCTGGCCGACCATCCGGAGATAGGAATATTTGAAGCCATAAGAGAAAGCAAGAGATTGATGTACGGGAACAAATGGAAGTTGTTTTGTCTTGAACTCTCTTTTATAGGTTGGTTTATTCTTGGGTTGTTGACAGCAGGCATCGGTATGCTGTGGGTTATGCCTTATATAACTACGGCTACGGCGGGCTTTTATGAGGTTGCCAACGGAAATCTGAGGCCTTATTACCCGAGGCTGTCTACTGAGGAAGATGATTCCCAATCTGCCTCCGCCAATAATGATGATGATTTTTCCGGACAGGATAAGTAACGATTTCTCCTCCTCTTACATATAATGAAAAGTCTTTAAGGAGGAGATGAGCCCATGAACGGGAAAGCAAGGCATTATTTCCCGGGGAACAACACCCCGGTTGGTTTTTTTTTCTACTATCACTATATTCTCGACCAAAAAGAAGCCCGACAGATCTGGTGCATAAAGGGCGGTCCGGGAACGGGGAAATCGAGTTTTATGAGAAAAATCGGGGAAACCATGCTGGCGGAGGGACATGATGTGGATTTCCTGCACTGTTCCTCTGACAGCAATTCTCTTGACGGGATATTGTTGAGGGATTTGAAGATTTCCCTTATAGACGGCACCGCTCCCCACGTAATCGACCCCGTGAATCCGGGAGCCGTGGATAAAATTATCAATCTGGGGGATTACTGGGACGAAGAGGGCATCCGGAAAAATCGGGAAGGGATTATAAAGGCCAATGAGACCATTGGTGGGATTTTCGCCAAAGTATATAATTACCTGCGGGCAGCCGAAAGCATGTATGACAACATGGCGCTGATCAACGGCAAGGCTTTGAGCCGGGCAGAGATCTACGGCATCGGAACGGATATTATTGAGAATGAAATGGGAAGCAGGACGGACGGTTCGCATACGGGGAAAATCAAGAAGTTCTTTGCAAGTGCCGTTACGCCCGAAGGGTTGATCAGTTTTCTGCCGGAACTGCTTGATGGTTATAACAAGGTATATGTATTAAAATCGAAAATCGGCGAAGGGGTAGAAGCGGTTACGGCTATGATAATGGAAGCAGCCCTGAGCAGAGGTTTGGATGTAGAAGCTTTTTATTGCCCGTTGAAGCCGGGAAAAAAGCTGGAGCATCTGCTGATTCCTCAACTGTCGTTAGCCGTTGTCACATCCAATCCCTATCATGGACCCGGTCCGGGCAGAGACATGCAGGAGAGGGTAGAGTTGGACCTGAGCATAAAGAGCGGAGCAATGGATTCGTCGATTGAAAGTGAAATTGCCGCAGACAGCAATGGCCGCATGGAAGAGCTGCTTAAAAAAGCGGTCTTTTACTTAAGCAAAGCCAAAGCGGAACACGACCGGCTGGAATCCTATTACATTCCCCATATGGATTTTGCGGCGATTGAAGGTCTCAGAAAAGATATCGAAAATCAGATTCGGCAGGTCCGGCAAGGGTAACCGGACCTGCTTTTTATCTTTGTGCGGTTGAAACAATTTTAGGACGGGTGTAAACTTAGATTAATACAACAATCAAGTTATAGAGAGATATAAATATAAAACAAGGAGAAAGAGAGATGGTTTTTAAAGTTGACTATGTGAGAGAACAATTCCCCTGTCTTTCC
>DGEG01000037.1 GCA_002385825.1 Firmicutes bacterium UBA3932
CTTCATTTTACAATTCGCCTATTTTTGTTTATTGACATTTGTCGGAAAAATGTGCACAATAGAAAATGAATATGACATATGTCAGAAACCGCAGGCTCCGGTTATCTTTGATTCTTGTGAAAATAAAATGATGCGGAGAGGTGTTAAGTTTATGCCTAGGCCGGTGAAATGGAGAAGAGTATGCTGCCTGCCTGAAAGCAGTAGATTCGGGCCTCTTGATTCACATGCTGATTCTAGAGATTTCGTGAATATGACAGTAGATGAGTATGAAACCATAAGACTCATCGATTTGGAAGGGTTCACACAGGAAGAGTGCGCAAACAAAATGGGCGTGGGACGCACCACCGTTCAAGGGATTTATTCGGAAGCGAGAAAAAAAATAGCCGAATCCCTTGTCAACGGCAAGGTGCTTTTGATTGAAGGCGGGGAATACCGTCTTTGCGAAGGCATGGGAAACGGTTGCGGAAGAGGCTGCCACAGGCATAGGCGCAGACAGTAGAAAAGCGATGGAATTGCTATTAAAAGAAGGCGGTGGGCCAAAATCATGATTATCAAAACTTTAGTGGAGAACACATCGGTATCGAAGGATTTGGGCAGCGAACATGGGCTCAGCCTTTATATTGAGGCAAACGGACGAAAGATCTTATTCGATGTAGGGGCCAGCGAACTGTTTTTTGAAAACGCCAAGAAGTTGAACGTGGATATTTCAGACGTGGATTATCTGGTAATTTCCCACGGGCATTATGACCACGGCGGCGGGTTAGAGGCTTTTTTACAGGAGAACAAAAAAGCCGAGGTATTCTTGCAACGCCTTGCTTTCGGAAAATATTACGCCATACGGCCGAACCATGAATTGTCATATGTCGGTCTTGATGAAAAGCTGAAACAGAACAGGCAAATAGTGTTTGTGACGGATCGGTTTTTTATCAGCAGAGGTATTCATGTTTTCACAAACATCGTTCAAAAAGAACCCATACCGGTGTCAAATCGCGTTTTGCTCATGGAGAGAAACGGGGAAAGGATGCAGGATACTTTTAACCACGAGCAGGTTCTCATAATCGAGGAGGCTGGGAAAACGCTTTTGGTAACGGGATGTGCCCACAATGGGATAGTTAATATTCTGGAACATTTTCATTACTTTACGGGGCGGATGCCTGATTATGTAATAGGCGGTTTCCATCTTTCCAGCCCCACGTCGGACGCGAGTGAAAGTTTTGAGAAAATCGATGAAATAGGCAAGTACTTGCTTTCGACAAATGCAAAGTATTATACCTGCCACTGCACAGGCATGGAACCCTATCACAGGCTAAAGGCTGTTATGGGCGATAGCATCGAATACCTGGCAACAGGCAGTGAAATAACAATCTAAAGACAGTCCCCTCTGATTTCTTGATATATGTGGATAATAGGGCTAAAATAGTTGATGGAGCGACAAAAAATCAAAAGAGACTGTCCTTTTCGATTTTTTGAAAGGGGGGCAAGGATGATAGTTGATGAGCTGATCTATGAGGCTTTAGACAGGGTAGGCCGTCGCAAGATTAAGGATGTTCGAGTGGGACTTGGATATACTTGTGTTATGCTGGAGGATGACAATTGTGGGTTGGCTCTTACCTTTCGGGAGGATCTGGGAGATTGCTGCGGTGTTTTGAATGTAGCAGGCAATCTGATCGGAACCGGTGCTGACACAATTATACCCTGGGCAAAAGATAACCACAGGCTGAAAGCTGCGGTGGGGCTTGCCGCTATTAACGCAGTGTTAAACGATCCTCGAAAGAATTGGGATAAAGGGAATGTTTTGGAGGCTTTTACCCTTAACGAATCGGAAACCTTCGGCATGGTGGGCGCTTTTAACCCGATCATACCCAGAATTAAAGCCATGACGAAGAACATATATGTCTTTGAGCGGAAAGTACCGGAGGGAAGCGATTTATATCCTTCAGAATCGATTCCGCAACATCTCCCCAAATGCGATGTGGTTGTGTTAACTGCCACCAGCATTATTAATCACACTATTGACGATATCGTTCCTCACCTAAAAAACGCCAGGGAAGCGTGTATCGTGGGACCGTCCACACCTCTTTGCCCTGAGGTGTTTAAGAAGTACAACATTACGCTTCTTGCCGGAAGCGTAGTAAAAAAACCAGAGTTTATCCTGCAAGTTATCAGCCAGGCAGGAGGTACCATGGCTATGAAACCGGGTCTTGACCAGGTTTTAGTGAGGACTTGAAAGGAGCAAAAAGGAGCTAATAGTTTATGGAGTATTTGAGGACGGATTATCATGTGCATCCGGATTATTCAATCGACGCAGCTCCCGTGAAGATCAGGGAGTATTGTGAGAAGGCTTTGGAGTTAGATATAAAAGAAATCTGCTTTACGACCCATGTGGAGTTGGATCCGGCGCGCAGGGATATGGATAATTTCGTCTACTTAAATGGCGAAAAGGTGTCCGCTTTCAATTATGTTTGGCTGGACAACTATTTTGAAGAGATCGCCCGGGCTCAGGATGAGTTCGAACATGGGGATCTTAAAGTGAAGGCCGGAATTGAAATAGGGTACAATCAGGGATGCGAGATACATGTCGAATATATTGTAAACAACTACCCCTTTGATTTTGTAATGGGTGCGATTCATTGTCTCGATCATATTGCAATTTCCTCCATGAAAGAGAGCCCTCGCTATTTTCAGAACAAGAGTTTGAAGGAATTGCGGGATGAGTATTTCACCATCCTGATGGAGATGGTGAAGACGGGATTCTTTGATTGCGTTGCCCATGTGGACCTGTATATTCGGTATGGAATCAGGGTTTACGGGTCTGATATATTTACCGTTCATCGCGGTGCCGTGGAACCGGTTTTTGAGGAAATGGCTCGCAGGAGGATGGGGCTGGAAATCAATACTTCCAGCCGTCATAGAGGGTTGGAGGAATTCCATCCTACCGAGGAGATACTCGATTTGGCTGTGAAGTCGGGGATTGAAGTTTATACGGTGGGTTCGGATGCTCATTCCCTTGATATCCTGGGATGTTACATAGATGAAGCCCTGAAAATACTCAAAGAACGCAATCTGCGCAATCACGTTTATACCCGGAGGAAAGCCACTCCTTTCTAATGAGGATTGCCTGCGTTCTGATATGAGTATTTGCTAAATAATAAAGACCGCGCAATTAAACAGATGCGGTCTCTTTTTAATATGGCTTACGCACATTTTAATATTGTCTTCGCACATTGTATAATCGATAGAAGGTTTGCAAGTGAGTGATAACTGCAAGTACTATCAGAGCTGCGGGCAATAAATTAATAATACCTCCCAGCATGATAATAAACAATCTCACGTCACGATTTGCGGCGAAATAACGAAGCGGGCCGTCGTGCATTCCGGAAATAAAAGGTTGACCGTAAACGTTGCGGTATTTTTCTTTGAAAAGCATGGACATAGGCAAACCGGCAAGAACCGTGGCGCCCACCAACAGTGCTGTCATATGGCCGGTGGAGGAATACCATGAATAGGTCATTCCCATTACAATCAGGTAATCTCCGTAGCGGTCGAGAATAGAGTCAAATAACTCGCCGAATTTGCTCTTTAAAAACTTCAACCGCGCGATTTCGCCGTCAACGCCGTCGAGGATGGAAGTGAATTGGGCCAACAATCCTCCTGCGATGGGACTTGAGACGGCGAAGCAAATTGCCGAAGCTGCTGAAACCAAAAGAGATATAAATGTAATCTGATTCGGCGTTATTCTTGTGGGAGCTAAAAGTTTTGTTATCTTGAGGGAAACTTTTCGATTGATGGTTCGTGAAATAATGCCGTCTTTAGGCGGTATCAGCGATTTTAAGAGCACCTTTTCGCACTGTTTGTAGCTTTGATAATCATCCACATCTATCCAGTTGTTTTCCATGAAATGCAGCTTGACCTTGCCATGCTCTGCCATGAGGTTTACCGAATCGGTGAGGGTGAAGGCTCCTTTATCAATGGATTTAGAGAGGGCTTCCAATAATGCGCCGGTACCCATAAAAAGGCCGCAATCTACCGCATTAAAATCCTCCAACCCTTTTCCGAGCTTGATGGCAAGGTTGTTCTCGGCTTTTACTTTGGTGCACTCCTCAAGGTCATATACCTGATCCAAGCGTTTGTCCGAAGCGAGAAGCAACTCGTCGTCGTTGATATCTTCTGCAGCAGCAATGAAGGATTTCAGCGCATCCGGTTCAAAAATATGGTCGGACATCATCAATATAAATTTTTCGCCACGCTGGTATTCTTTGCGGAAGGTATGGGCCGATACACCATTGCCCAGCTTCCAGTCGGGATTGTGCAAATATTTGATTTGTACCCCGAGGCTGTCGCCGTTTCCTAAATGATTCTGAATTTCATCGTCATAACAGCCGGTGATAATTACGAATTCATTTACTCCGCATTGGCGGAGGAACAGAATATTACGCTCTATGAGGGATAGTCCCAATAAGCGTACAAGAGGCTTGGGCCGCTTGAATTGCGGCCGCAGCCTCTCGCCTGCTCCTGCAGCTAACAAAACAGCTCTCATTACCGTTCCTTCCTACCTTCAACAAACTCTGCAACCATCTTTTTGGCTTCGGTATCCGTGTACTGAATCGGCGGGGATTTCATTGTAAAGGCTGAAATGGAGTACAGCGGGCCACCGATTTTGCGATCCAGTGCCAACTTCATGCAGCGAATGGCGTCGATCATCACGCCGCCGCTGTTCGGAGCGTCTTCTACGGAAAGTTTCACATCTACTGTCAGAGGAACGTTGCCAAAGCCTCTTCCTTCAAGTCTTATGAAGCAGATTTTGTTGTCGTTCAGCCAGGGCACGTAATCGCTGGGGCCGATATGTATGTTTTCACTGGGCATAGCTACCTTCAGCTCGGACTGTACCGACTGGGTCTTGGATTTTTTCTTTGATTCAAGCCTGTTGCGATTGAGCATGTTCATGAAGTCGGTATTTCCGCCGAAGTTCAGCTGATATGTACGATCTACGCTGACGCCCCGATTTTCAAACAGTTTGGTCAGGGTTCGGTGTATAATGGTTGCACCTACCTGGCTTTTAACATCGTCACCTATGATGGGGATGTTTTTATCTTGGAACTTCTTTGCCCATTCTTCATCCGAAGCGATGAAAACCGGCATAGCATTGATGAAGCCTACATTTGCTTCAAGACATGCTTCAGCATAAAACTTTGCGGCTTTTTCTGATCCGACGGGCAAATAGTTGATGAGGATGTCAGCTCCGCTATCTTTCAGGACTTTTACTACATCACAGGGTTTCTCATCGGCTATGAGGAAGTTCTTATCTTGGCTTTCATCGGTCATATGCTCCGAGATACCGTCCAGAACCTCCCCCATCTGTACCTTTACAGGATAATCCGGAAGTTTTTCATAAAAGACTTTAGCGCAGTTGGGCTTTGCAAAAATCGCTTCTTTGAGGCTCTTGCCTACCTTGCGCTTGTCCACATCAAAGGCTGCAACAACGTTTACATCAGCAGGTGTGTAACCGCCCAGATTGTAGTCGATGAGCCCTATAGTGTTTTCCGGAGATACTTTATACATCTCGAGTCCTTGCAACAGGGCACTTGCGCAGTTACCCACACCTACGATAGCAATATTAATTCTCGACATAAAAATACCTCCTAACATCTAAATTTATTTAACTCAAATAGTGAGTTAGTCATAAATGGATGAATATTATCTTATTTGTTGTGGTTTTGCTACGTTAAAAGATTGCTTTGCACATAAAAAGCACTTCCTAATTGGAAGTGCTCGCCAATAGTGATAATACTTCCAATTAATCAGTCAAAAATTAATTAAGATTATTAATATTGAAAGAATTAGTCCGGACAATTCGGACTTTTAGAAAAAAAGCGTTAGCACTTGCCATTAAATGCTGCTGATAAGTATTATAGTAAATCTTCTAACAAATTGCAAGATATTTAGTAAAGAAATTATCAGAGGAGACAGTAAGGACGGTCCTTTTGGTTTTCATCTCAACGAAAATCAAAAAGGACCGTCCCCGGTGGTTTTCAAGTGTAAATAATTTATTCACCCATCATTAAATACATGATATCTTGTGTAAGTGTTGCTGCTGCAATGGCGGTAATGTTGCTGGGATCCTTGTCGGGGAGTACTTCCACCATATCAGCTGCAACAACATTAATACCTCTGAGACCTTGCAATAATTTTCTTACGAAATCCGTGGAGGGACCTCCAATTACCGGTGTTCCCGTTCCCGGAGCTGCTGACGGATCGAGAGCATCTATATCAAACGATATGTAAACAGGCATATCCGCTACGATCCTCTTTATTTCATCGGCTAAAGCCTTGTGCCCCATGTCGATGGCATCCATCGAATGTATGATATTGTATCCGCAGTCAGTCATCTCTGTTCTAATAAACACCTGTACAGAATGAGCCGGATCGATACATCCTTCTTCCTGGAGATCATATGCGAAGTTCGCATGAGTCATGTTCCTTGTGCCGTCGGGATTGTCTTCGCTCCTTGTGCTGTCTTGGTGTGAATCAAAATGAATCAGAGCCAGTTTACCATGTTTTTCAGCAGCTGCTCGAATGGGCCCGTAAGGTATGGTGTGATCTCCACCCAGAGTCATCAATTTGCAGCCTGCATCGAGAATTTTTTTCGCGTGTTTGTATGAGTCTTCTATCATGAATGATGTAGCTTTAGTACCCGCCCAGTAGCCAACATCACCGTAATCAATAACCTTGGCAATGTCACTTAATTTATTTTTCCACGGATATTTAAAGCAACAGGCGATAAGACTCTGCTCTCTAATCGCTCTCGGGCCAAACCTTGCTCCCGGCCGAAATGTAACACCGTTGTCAAAAGGTACCCCCATAACAACTATGTCCGCATCCTCCACATCTTGAGTCATGGGTGCACGATTCCAGCTTAAAATGCCTGCATAATGCAAATGTTCCTGCATACGATATTCCATATATAATACATTCTCCTTTC
>DGEG01000140.1 GCA_002385825.1 Firmicutes bacterium UBA3932
GCCGCGAGGATAATCCTCGCGGCAGGAAATTTATTATTTGTTCTTAATATCCTTACCAGCTGCAACCGTTGCTGCCGAAGAACTGACAGGCGTTTCTCGCTGAGATTGGGCGGCATTTTGCAGGTCTTTCATCGCATTCGTCGCCACATCCCGTCCAATCGTCACAGCGCCGCTTGTCAAAGTCAACGCAGCTTCGGAAATGCCGGTTGCTTCGGCAGAAGATCTCATCGCAGATATCTTCAATTAACTCATCGAAGAAGTCATCGCAGAAATTTTCGCGAAAGTCACCGCAAATATTATCCGTGAACCTGCATGGATTTCTGTTATCTCGGCAGATATCATCCCGGATCCGGCAAGGTTTCCGATCATCTCTGCGTACATCGTTGCAGGAAGGAGAAGAATCTACACGACAGCCGAAATTGGAGGACAGCGTGCAGGTGTTGGAGTGATGGAACCCGTAACTGGGCAGGTTGTTACAGGGATCTGTTGTTTTTCTCCGCTCGGACTCAAGTTCGCCGGCAATGCTCCGGCAGGGAGTTATCCCTTCCTGTGCATTTACCGAGAACAGAGTACGCCGAACACTCTCCACGTGAACTGTCGGTTCCAGGGCAACCTTGCTTTTGAACACTAGAGTAGGTGTTCTATCCATATCCGGGAAGAATTCAGCGCTGACACCCGGAGCTTCCACGGTTACGGGGACAGGGCAAGGTCTGTTGTGGCATTTAACCTTTAGCTGAGGATTGATCAGTTTTATATTGCCGCTGAAATGGAAAGCTATTTCCGGTGCAATTCCGTTTGTGGTACAAGGAATGGAAAAATTGGGAATTGCAAAGCTGGAGCAGCAACTTGTTGGCAGCACCGTAGAAGGAGCATCATCCGCGTTGTGAATTTCAGCTCGGAAGCAACAGGTTCTTCCGCCGGAAGTAACTGTTCCTTCCAGCACATAGGTGGCACGGATTTCCCATGTGCATATGTCTCTGATAAGGAGGAAATTCTTACTGGGCAGATTCGAGTCTATACATTGCTGGTGCTGCAACCTGGATACCAGTTCCGATATCCCGACAATGAAACGGCCGTTATCAAAGGTGACTGAATCAACTTCCTCGCCGTCAATTGTGACTTGGGAAGGGCTTATATTTCCCGGCGGCACTATGCCGATAAAATCGAGCACCGCAAAAGCTTTTTCAATCTCAAAGACTGCATTGCAGTCCAATTCGCAAGGATTGCAGCCACAACCGCATCCCCTGTCTGCGGTGGTAAATTTTATTTCGAAATTATCCGAGTCGCATCTCGTGTCCAGGAAAAAAAATACCGGACAACTCGTATCGCTGTTAAAAGAAAAGACTTTATCCATATATACTAAATTCGGCTCTCTGTCGCCAAAGATGACATTTTCTGTATCGATACTCGTACCGCAGAGTCCTGCCGGCTCAAGTCTACATTTTCTATTTCCCATTTTTATTTTACCTCTCTCGCTTAAGTTCTTTTGACCCTGTGAAGGATCTTTTTCTTATTGGATTGCTTACGCACTCCAATATGTAAATGGAAGAATATTGTTTCCTTACATCATATGTAAGAAAAAAACAGTTGCTACAAAATTGTTACTTCAGTTGCAATTTCTTTTGCATTAAAGATCGTTGGAAACCATTAGGTAATCATGATTGACGGTTCTTTTTAAATAAAGCAGGAGGCAATATTTTGTATGCTTTTTGGAGATCGCTACAAAATGTTGACTAAATGGTTAAATTTAGCTGTGGGCTGTCAATAATAGTCGAAAAAATGGTGAACTTGTCCATGTTTTTTCCTCGAATTAGTTGCAAAGTGGAGCGAAGTGGAGTATAGTGGAGATATAAATTGGGAAAATGGTGAAGTGGCATGTTCATCGGAGAGTACCATCATTCCATAGATGCTAAAGGCAGGATCATTATCCCTTCGAAATTCAGAGATGAGCTGGGATATAAGTTCATCATGACTAAGGGTTTGGACAACTGCCTTTTTATCTATCCTTGGGAAGAGTGGAAAAAGTTTGAGGAAAAGCTGATGAGCTTGCCTATGGCCAGTAAAGATGCCAGGGCTTTCGTGCGTTACTTCTTTTCAAGCGCTGTAGAGTGCGATATCGATAAGCAAGGCAGACTTACCATTCCTCCCCATTTAAGAGAGCATGCGAAGATTGACAAAGAGTTGGTGACTATCGGAGTCATGAGCCGTATAGAAGTCTGGAGCAAGCAAGAGTGGATCAATTACGGAAACAGCAATTTGAGCTACGATGATATTGCGGAGAGAATGGCTGAACTGGGCATATGATCCGGGAGGCAAACCCAGATGGAGTTCAAACATACATCTGTACTTTATGAGGAAGTCGTTGAAAACTTAAATATTAAACCCGACGGCATCTATGTAGACGGGACTTTGGGGGGCGGCGGCCACTCGGCGGGAATCTGTCAGAGACTGGATGGGACAGGCATTCTGATAGGCATCGACAGAGATCAGGACGCCTTGCAAGCCGCAGAACAAAATCTTCAAAAGTACAGCTGCAGGAAATATTTTATACAGGATAACTATGAAAATATAACTCATGTGTTGCAACAACTGAATATTGAAGAAATAGACGGTGCTGTGCTGGATTTGGGCGTGTCCTCGTTTCAATTAGACAATCCGGAGCGAGGATTCTCGTATATGAACGATGGACGCCTGGACATGCGTATGAATGTAAATGACAGTTTGACCGCCTGGCAAATTGTCAACCAATGGAGCCGTGAGGAGCTGACAGAAATAATCAGGAAATACGGTGAAGAAAAATGGGCATCCCGAATTGCACAATTTATAGTTGAGCATCGCAAGGCACAGCCCATTCAAACCACTTTTCAGCTGGTAGATATTATTAAGGCGGCTATACCGGCTTCCGCCCGGAGGGAAGGTCCTCATCCGGCCAAAAGAACATTTCAGGCCATAAGAATTGCCGTAAACGATGAACTGGGACAACTGGAACGGGCGATAGACCGGTTTATAGACGTTCTTAGAAGCGACGGAAGACTTTGCATTATAACCTTCCACTCGCTGGAGGACCATATCGTTAAGGAGGTTTTCCGTAAAAGACTTCATCCTTGTACATGTCCGAAGGAATTGCCCGTATGCGTATGTGACAAAGAGACGGATGTAGTAAAGGTGACGGGTAAACCCATATTGCCCGGCAAGCAGGAAATCGAAAACAATCCAAGGGCCAGAAGCGCAAAATTGAGAGTAATACAGAAGAGGTAGAGAACTATGATGGCAGCGGAGAAATGGTACGAATATCAGGAGTGTTACAGAAAGTACGGTTTAGATATGAGACCGAAATGTGTTTCGAAAAAAGATGAAATAAAAAAGCCATCCGGACTACGAATCAGCGCAAAGGATAAAGCAAGATTGTTGTTGCTGACTTTATTCGCGGGGTTGCTCTGCATATGTCTTATCATTACAGCTGCTTACTCCACGCAGATCAAGTTTAATACCAACGCCATACTAGCTCAGGCTGATGAAGTTCAGGGTGAAATCGAAAACCTGAACGTCGCCATCAAGAGTGCCACCAACATTTCCATAATTGAAGAAAAAGCCATGAATGAGTTGGGAATGGTCTATCCCGAAATCACTCAAATCGCTTTTATAGAGGCAGGCAGCAATACCATGCCTGATTTTGCGCTGACATTGAAACAGCTGGCATTTAATAAATAGAGTTACACTTGTAACAGAACTTGTAAAAAGTGTAAGACACCAAATACAACTTTGGCATAAGCGCTTGCCGGGGAAGTCATAAAACGGGGAGCATACGAGTAGAATATAAGAAACAAAGGATAATTGCATATGATATAATGTCCGGATAACAAAAAGAATCAATCGAACCGTTTATCCGGCTTTGTAATTTATAAGGAGAAAATATGGCAAAGAGTCCGAACAGAAGCAGAAAGAGAATAATATTTGTCTTCTTCATCGTATGCATAATCTGCACCGCTTTGATTTTCAGAGTCGGCTGGATTCAAGTGGTTGCAGGTGACCGGTATTCTAAGCTTGCGGTTGAACAACAGACCATGGATACTCCTATTCCCGCAAAGCGAGGCGTAATTTATGATCGCAACGGAAAAGAAATGGCTATAAATGCCGTTACAAATACTATATGGGCACGACCCGGAGATGTTAAATCCGCAAGAACCGAGGAAGAGGGGCTTGCCCAGCAGAAGAAAACGGCAGAGGTATTGGCGGAAATATTGGAAATGGACGAGGAAGAGGTGCTTGAGATCATTTCCGCGCCGAAATCCCTTGTCAGAGTGGCCAAATACGTGGATAAGAAAAAAGCTGACCGGATTCGGGAAGCGAGGCTTCCTGGCATCTCCGTTGCGGAGGATGTGAAGAGATACTATCCTATCGGCGCATTTGCCGCACATGTTTTGGGTAGCACTACGGATGACAACCGCGGTCTGTCGGGCATTGAACTGAAATATGACAAATACCTTTCCGGCACTCCCGGTCGATGGATTAAAAACACCGATGTGGCAGGAGACAGCCTTTCGCATGGAGTTGAAAAATACTTTCAGGCGGAAGACGGTCTGAGCGTCATGCTGACCATCGACGAGGTGATTCAGCACTATGTAGAGAAAACCATTGATCAGGTACGTGCCAATACTCAGGCTGAAAGAGTATTTTGTGTAATCATGGATCCCAAAACAGGCGACGTTCTCGCCATGGCCATGACGCCTGATTTCGATCCAAACGACCCCAGGACGCCATTGGACCCTGCGGAAGCCGAGTACGTGAAAAGCCTGTCTGATGAAGAGAAACTTACATATTGGAACGCCATGTGGAGAAATCCCATGGTGAGTGACACCTATGAACCAGGTTCTACTTTCAAGCTGATTACAACCGCTATCGCATTGGAAGAAGGGGTTACGAATCTCAGCGAACATTTCGTATGTACCGGGAGCACTGTGGTGGCAGGCACGAAACTATCTTGTTGGAGGTCATATAGGCCCCATGGAGATCAGACCCTTGTAAATGCAGTTCAGAACTCCTGCAACCCCGTGTTCGTCACCCTGTCACAGAGACTGGGACTTACCACATACTATAAATATTTGGAGAAATTCGGCCTTATGGAGAGAACGGGAATCGACTTCCCGGGAGAAGGAGGAAATATCCTGCAGAATATAGAGACGGCCGGACCGGTTGGCTTGGCCACCATGTCCTACGGCCAGGGTATCGCCGTAACTCCCGTTAGCCTCCTGACAGCTGTTTGTGCACTGGGAAACGACGGTATGCTCATGCAGCCCAGATTAGTAAAAGCATTGCTTGACGAAAACGGTAATATTATCGAAAACTTCGAGCCGCAGAAGGTACGGCAGGTGGTATCTAAGCAGACGGCTGACGAGATGTGCCTGATTATGGAGTCTGTCGTAGCCGAAGGCGGGGGAGGTACGGCAAAGATTCCCGGTTATCGCATCGGAGGAAAAACTGGTACTGCCAATAAAGTTGTAAACGGCGTGTATGTAGACGATACATATTCATCTTTCATCGGAATGGTGCCCATGGATGACCCGCAGTTAGCCATCCTTCTCGTAGTGGATTCCCCAAAGGGAGTCAAGTTCGGCAGCCAGACGGCGGCTCCCGGCGTAAAAGCCATATTGGAAGAGACTCTTCGCTATTTAAATGTAGAAACCAATTATTCGGATGAAGAACTGGAACAGATTCAAAGCAACATGACTACCGTACCGAATTTGGTCGGCGAGAGCTTCAGCGAAGCTATCGGCATTTTGGGCGGCGCGGACCTCGTCTACCAGGTATCGCCTGCCAGGACCGGAGATGAAGATTTTACTATCGTGGATCAATACCCGAAAGCCGGAGAAAAGGTGAAGAAAGAAACGAGCGTCTATTTGTATTGGAAGTAAGGAGGAGAAGACATGAAGTTGAAGTACTTGCTTCTCAATACCGGTATTCAATATCCGGATTCTTGGAAAGAGATGGACGTTACGGGAATCTGCTATGATTCACGAAAGATACAAAAAGGAAACATGTTTGTGTGTCTCCGCGGAAGGAATACGGACGGTCATATTTATGCCGGTGACGCAGCTTTCAGGGGTGCCGCAATAGTGATTGCAGAAGAAGCGCTTTCGCTTCCGGGTACGCCGCTAATTCAGGTGGAAGATTCAAGAAAAGCTCTGGCTGCCATTGCGGCTAATTATTACGGCCATCCGGCACGTTTCATCTCTCTATACGGAGTTACGGGAACAAACGGGAAGACCACAGTGTCTTATTTTGTTAAAAGCATACTGGAGGCGTGGGGGAAACCCTGCGGATTAACGGGGACCATTTCCTATAAGGTGGGTAATAGAGAATACGAAGCTGAGCGCACCACTCCGGAATCCCTGGATCTTCAGCGGATCTTTGCGGAATTGAGAGAGCAGGGAATCCGCTGTTGCGTAATGGAGGTGTCTTCTCATGCCCTTCAACTGGGAAGGGTGCGGGATTTAAGCTTCGATTACAGCATATTTACCAATTTAGCTCAGGATCATATGGATTTTCATAAAGACAGGGAAGAGTATTACCGGATAAAGAAGAAGTTGTTTACTCAGACTGTAAAAATGGGAATCATCAACATTGACGACGACTCCGGACAGCGGCTCTTAAAAGAATTAAGAGAAGAAAACATACCCGCATGCGGCTTTTCTCTCAAGGACAGTCAAGCGGATTATTACGGCGAAATGCTTTCCATGGGCGCTGCGGGTTCACGGCTTTTATTTCGGTATAAAGGGCGAGATCTGACGGAATTGAAAACCAGCTTTACGGGGTGGTTTTCGCTTTATAATATACTGGCCGCAGCCGCTTGCCTGCATTCGGCGGGAGCTCCTTCCCATGTCATCGAGGAAGGAATCAGAACCATGAAAGGGGTTCCGGGACGTTTTGAGCCAGTGGAAAACAGCAGGGATGTTTCGGTGATCATTGATTTTGCTCATACGCCGGACGCGCTGGAGAACGTTCTGATTGCAGCGTCAGATATGACGAAGGGAAGGCTGATTTGCGTATTTGGATGCGGCGGCGATCGGGATCGCAGCAAAAGACCACTAATGGGAAAAGTCGCGGGCAAGTATGCGGATTATTGTATTGTAACAAGCGATAACCCGCGGACAGAGAGCCAGCAAAAGATTGCAGCCGACATCGAGGAAGGACTCTACGAAACCGGATGCAACTACGAGATCATCGACGATAGGAGAAAAGCTCTCGAGAGAGCGATTGCAATGTATCAAAAAGGAGACTTGATCCTTGTCGCCGGCAAAGGCCATGAAAACTACCAAATCATAGGGGGTTCAAAGTATTACTTCAACGACCGGGAAATAATCCGGGAACTGATTGATAAAGGAGAGACAGGGAACTATGGAGAGAATTAAAGCAGCAGAGATAGCGGAAGCAACCGGGGGGGAAATTATATGGGGTAATCCGGAAGCAGAAGTTACCGGCATATCCATAGATTCCAGGACTATTGAAGAAGGCATGGCCTTTTTTGCGCTGAAAGGTGAGCGAGCCGATGGGCATGATTTTCTTGAGGATGCAATCGAAGCGGGCTGTGCGGCCCTGGTAGTTGAAAGGGACGACAATCTGCCGTCGAATACCGCATGCACTTCTACGGCGCCATTGATTAAAGTTAAGGACACGGAACGTGCTCTGCAGGATCTTGCCTCATACTATCTTTCTTTATTTAACCTTCGTAAAATTGCAATCACGGGAAGTACAGGAAAGACCACAACTAAAGAGATGCTCTTTCACATACTATCCGAGAAGTATAAAACCGTATGCAACCAAGGCAATTATAACAATCTGATAGGGTTGCCCCTGTCCGTCTTTCAGGTTGACAGTTCAACTGAAGCTGCAGTATTTGAAATGGGAATGGACAGATTGGGAGAAATCCACCGGTTGGCGGAGATCGTACGCCCTCAGGTAGCGGTAATAACTAATATCGGCATTTCTCATCTGGAGAAACTTGAAAGCCAGGAGAACATTTTGAAGGCCAAGATGGAGATCTGTGATTTCATGGGAGAGAATGACACGCTGGTTATAAACGGAGACGATCCTATGCTTTCCCGACTTCAGACTGGCGGTGTGTACAATGTATTTAAGGTGGGCACGAAAGCCAATGAGGAACTGCGGATATCTAATTTAAAAGATCTGGGCGATAGAGGCATAGAATTTCATTTGCACAGCAAGGAGAAAAGTGAGAAATACCGTATCGGCATACCGGGACTTCACAACAGCATGAACGCAGCATTGGCCGTTGCGGCAGGTCTCTCTGTAGGAGTGGATATGGAACAGGCTGCATCGGGACTGGCAAAGGTGGCAGCTGCGGATAAGAGATTGAATATACTGCAGATTCGCGGAATAAAAATAATCGATGACAGCTATAATGCCAGTCCGGACTCCATGAAAGCGGCCCTTGATGTGCTGGCATCCGTCAAAGGAAATAGAAAAATCGCCATTTTGGGAGATATGTTCGAACTGGGAAAAGATGAAGAAAAATACCATCGACAGATCGGTAAATATGCTTCCCAAAAAGGCATCAATGTGGTACTATCAGTTGGTAAAAACGCCGAGCACATATCTTTTGCCGCAAAAGAGGGCGGAATACAGGCTTTTCACTTTGACAATAAGGATATGCTGAAGAGCGTACTGTCCCAGTGGATAAGAAAAGGGGATGTAATCCTTATAAAAGGCTCAAGAGGTATGGCTATGGATGAAATAGTCAAGCATTTGGAAGAAACCAAAGAATAGAAAAGTAGGATGTATCAATGGATTATATACAGATCACACTACCCTTTGCAATCGCACTGATTTTAACCGTTATCATCACTCCCGCATTTATTTCTTTTATGAAGAAACGAAACAGCGGGCAGTGTATTCGGGAGGAAGGGCCAAAGTCCCATATGTGCAAGTCCGGGACGCCGACCATGGGAGGCCTTGCCCTAATCCTGGCGGTACTTGTGACCTGTGTGGCTGTGAGTGATCTGAATACGGATATGCTCATCGTTCTGGTCGCGTTCATGGGCTATGGGCTGCTGGGATTTTTGGATGACTTCGTAAAAGTCAGCATGAAACGAAATCTGGGGCTTACCGCCAGGCAAAAGCTCGTTTTTCAGACCGTGATTGCGGTAGGGCTGGCCACATATCAAGCAAAGGTGTCAGTATATGGAACCACGGTGATGATACCGTTTACCGACACTTTTATCGACCTTGGAGTGCTGTATGTTCCCTTTATTGCTTTTGTAGTTGTGGCCATGGCCAACAGCGTAAACCTCACCGACGGGCTTGACGGGCTCGCTGCCGGCGTGACCATGTTTGTGGCACTGTTTCTCGCCTTGGTGGGAAGCGCATTCAACTTCTCGGCGGCGTCCGTATTCTGCAGCTCTATTACAGGAGCTTGCCTGGGATTTCTGTTCTATAACAGATACCCGGCGAAAATCTTCATGGGAGATACAGGCTCTATGGCCTTGGGCGGCGGTATTGCGGCTGCAGCTATCATTATGAATATCGAACTGATCATACCCATTGCGGGAGGAGTATATGTGGCAGAAGCCTTATCCGTAATTCTTCAAGTTCTGTATTTCAAGAGAACAGGCGGAAAACGACTTTTTAAGATGGCACCGCTCCATCATCATTTTGAGCTCTCCGGGTGGAAAGAGACAAGGGTCGTGGTCATGTTCTGGGCTGTGACCGTGGTACTCTGCGTAATCAGTTTACTGGCCGTATAACGAAGCGCAGATTTCTTTTAAACGCTATGAATGAGGAAGTGACGCTATGGATGTTAAGGATAAAAATATATTGGTAATCGGAATGGGAAAATCGGGTATAGCTGCGGCGGAAGTGCTATTGTCCCTGGGAGCTAACGTGTCGGTGTACGACGGAAAGACTCCCGGCGAAATTGAGCCTCATCTTATCAAGTATTTTAAAAGCAGAAAAGCCACTTGCTTTTTCGGAGAGGAACCCAAGGAAGTAGCGAATTTTAATTTGGCGGTAGTAAGCCCCGGCGTGCCTCTTACCAATAGACTGGTGGAGAGAGTCACAGCGGAAGGAATTGACCTTATAGGAGAGGTGGAACTGGCTTACCGGCTAGGCAAGGGGAATTATGTGGCGATTACCGGAACCAACGGCAAGACAACTACTACAGTACTCACCGGAGAAATATTCAAACAGGCCGGAAGACCTACGGAAGTAGTGGGTAACGTGGGCCTTGCCGTGGTGAAAAAAGCCGTGAGAGCTACCAAGGATACCTGGCTCATCACGGAAATCAGCAGTTTCCAGTTGGAAACCACCACGGACTTTCATCCACATATTTCCGCCTTATTGAATATAACACCTGATCACCTGGACAGACATAACAGTATGGAGAATTACGCTAAGGCAAAGGCACTGGTATACAGGAATCAGACAGAGAAGGACTATTTTATCGTAAATCGTGACGACGAAGAAAGCTGGAAGCTTGCAGAAGCTTGTCCTGCGAAGGTTGTTCCTTTCAGCAGAACCAGGAAATTGGATTTCGGTGCTTTCGTAAAAAATGATAGCATCGTGATAGTTGATGAACAAGGTTACGAGCATCAGATATGCGAGGTTGAGGAGCTGGGGATTCCTGGAACCCACAACCTGGAGAATGCTCTGGCCGCGGCAGCCATCGGCTTCTTTGCAGGTATCGATGCAGGATCCATAGGTATGACTATGAAAAGCTTTCAGGGAGTCTCCCATCGTCTCGAATACGTGGCTGAGATTCAAGGGGTGAGGTTTATCAACGATTCGAAAGGGACGAATATCGACGCGTCCATCAAGGCTATTGAAGCAGTTGAGGCTCCGATTATTCTCATCGCAGGAGGCTATGACAAAGGAGCTTCTTTTGAACCCTTCATCGAAGCGTTTAACGGAAAAGTCAAGGCGCTGGTACTAATGGGGAGAACTGCTCCAAAAATAAAAGAGGATGCGGAGAGAAAAGGTTTCAATAATATAATTATGGCGAGGAATATGGAAGAATGCGTGAGAGAGAGTTTTCGAATTGCCGATGCGGGGGACACGGTGTTACTCTCTCCCGCCTGTGCCAGTTGGGATATGTACTCAAATTTTGAGCAGCGGGGCGATCATTTCAAGAGCTGCGTAAACGATTTGGAGAAATAATACCGTCAGGAGCGGGGAATGGCAAAGAGAACGAAAACAAAGAAGATACAGATGAAATCTGGGGATTTCCTACTGACCATTTTGGTGCTTGCCCTGGTTGTCTTCGGGATTATAATGGTGTTCAGTGCCAGTTACTACAGCTCCATTAGCGAAACGGGAGATCCCTACACATATTTAAAAGATAATATTATGTGGGCTTTGCTTGGAGCCGGCCTGATGCTTGTAACTGCCCTGTTGGATTACCACATTTACGAAAAGCTGGCTCCAGTGTTTCTTGTTACCAGTATCGTGTTATTGTGTTTGCTGTTCACTCCTCTGGGAATTACCAGAAACAACGCAACCCGTTGGCTGGGTGTGGGAGGTTTTACCCTGATGCCCGGTGAGGTGGCTAAAATATGCGCCATCTTATTTGTGGCCTGGTTTCTGTCCAGGGACAGCAAGAGAATACGCTCCTTTACTAAGGGAGTATTGCCGTTGCTTCTTCTCTGCGGCGTCTATTTCATACTGATAATCAAACAACCGAACTTGTCAACAGCCATTACGATATGCGCTATCATCATAGGCATGATGTTTGTGGCAGGATTGAATATAATGTATTTAATTTCTATCGGCCTTCTGGGCGGAGGAGGTGTGCTTGGCCTCGTCCTCATGGATGAGGACGGCTATTGGATGAAAAGGATTACCAGTTTCCTCGATCCTTTTCAGGACCCTTTAGGCAGCGGTTGGCAGGTGATTCAATCCTTGCTCGCCCTGGGATCCGGCGGGTTGTTTGGAGTAGGTTTGGGTAATAGTATACAGAAGACGTTATATCTGCCGGAGCCTCAAAACGATTTTATTTTCGCTATAATCGGAGAAGAATTGGGGTTTTTCGGCTGTTTGCTATTGATGTGCTGCTATATTATACTGATTTGGAGGGGCTGTCACATCGCATTGAACGCTCCGGATCTGTTTGGGACTCTAATCGCTTCAGGGATAACCATTATGCTGGCTGTTCAGGTAATCCTTAATATAGCTGTTGTGACATCATCAATGCCTCCGACGGGTATCACCCTGCCTTTCGTCAGCTACGGAGGCAATGCATTACTGCTTTTTATGGGATCTTTTGGAATACTGTTGAATATATCAAGGCATTCAGCAGTATAAATCAACTTTACAATAATATTTTTTATGTAATCAGGAGTAACAGATGAAAGTGATCATTGCCGGCGGCGGTACCGGAGGACATATTTATCCCGCTATTGCCATAGCAGATAAGATTAAGCGTAAAAGGCCCGATTGTTCCATCCTGTTCGTGGGAACCGACAAGGGCATGGAACGAGAACTTGTTCCTGCCAACGGCTATGAGATACGTTTTATCTCTGCGAGGGGTGTTGACCGTAAAAACCCGCTTAAGAACCTGGCCGCCCTAAGGGATTTTATCCGCGGGAGCATGCAGGTGAAGCGAATATTGCAGGAGTATGAGCCCGACTTGGTCATTGGCACAGGGGGATATGTCTGTGGGCCGGTCATAAGAACGGCCAGTAAAAGAGGAATACGCACTTACATTCATGAGCAGAACGCATTTCCCGGACTGACCAACCGTATGCTGGAAAAATACGTGGAAAAGGTATTTGTCAGCTTTCCCGAATCTAAAATGTATTTTAAACAAAAACATAAACTTGTGGTTACGGGCAATCCTGTGCGAAGAGAATTCGTGATTTCGAGCATTTTCGATTACAGGAAGAAGCTGGGAATTGAACCAGGTGAGTTCCTCGTTCTCAGTTTCGGCGGGAGCAGGGGAGCGGAAAAAATCAACGATACGATTTTAGAATTGGCAGATGCGGTCCGAATGATGCCAAAGGCAAAACTGATTCATATTACGGGAAAACCTTATTACGAAAGCTTTAGCCAAAGGCTCCGGGAAAGAGGCATTGTGGCGGATAACAGAATACATATACTTCCATACACAAACAGCATGCATGAATACATGTTCGCCTCGGACTTGGTAATATGTCGCTCCGGGGCCATAACCACAGCAGAGGTCACGGCTTGCGGCAAGCCCGCCATCTTCATCCCATCACCGAACGTGACTGCAAATCATCAGTATTTCAATGCAAAAGCCATCGCAGATAAAGGCGGAGCGGTGCTCATAGAAGAAAAGGATCTGACGCCTGAAAAACTGAAGAACGTCGTCATGGGCCTGATGAATAACAGGGAGGCGTTGAATGCCATGGCAAAGGCCAGCGCTGCCCTGGGTCGCACGGACGGAGCCGACGCCATTTACACTGAGCTGGGAATATAATAAGCACATTTCAAAGGTAAAAGGCATACTATGGCTTTATAGAGAGTGACTATGTACCCTTTTGCGGAGGTGTCGTTTGCTTGGATAGTTATCATATAACAGGGGGGAATACTTTAGAAGGAGAGTACCGATTAAAAGGAGCTAAAAACGCAGTTCTTCCCATTTTAGCAGCAACCATTATCTCCGGACGCACCAGCAGGATTAAAAACTGCCCGCAACTTTCCGATATACGGACCATGGTATCCATATTACAGGAAATGGGATGCAAGGTTTCGTGGGACGGCAGTGAGATTGTGGTGGATTCCTCACCGGTAAACAGCTTTTGTATTCCGCAAAACCTTATGAAAAAAATAAGATCCTCCGTTTTTTTAATGGGAGCGACCCTTGCCCGCTGTGGACAGGTGATCTTAAGCGATCCCGGCGGCTGCGCCATCGGGAAAAGACCTATAGACATCCATCTAACAGCGCTCCGGCTTTTGGGCGTAGATATCAAAAAAAAGGACGGATTGTTGGAATGCAGCGCAACACGCCTGAAAGGTGCGGTAATACCGCTGAGCTTTCCCAGTGTGGGAGCTACAGAAAACGTCATGATGGCCGCAGTGATGGCAGAAGGTGAAACGAGGATACTGAACCCTGCCAAAGAACCGGAAATTATAGATTTACAAAATTATCTGGTCAGTTGCGGCGCTCACATCACAGGAGCGGGAAGCGATGAAATACGAATAGTGGGTAAGTTACCTCTTCATGAGACCGAATACAAACCCATTCCCGATCGTATCGAAGGGGGAACCGTACTGTCGGCGGTGGCAGCGACGAGAGGAAAGGTTTTGTTAAGAGAGGCGGTGCCCGACCATATGGATTCCGTGCTGCGCTATTTGACAGAGTCGGGCTGCATAGTGCAGAGAGATGAGCGCTCGGTTTACTTAGAGGCACCGGATGTGCTGCAATCAGTCAGCCCTATTGAAACAAAGCCGTATCCCGGGTTTCCCACGGATATGCAATCGCAGTTTATGGCGTTAATGTGTCTTGCAAGAGGAACGACACGAATCACAGAGTCCATTTTTGAAAACCGGTTTAAGCATGTGGCGGAACTGAACAAGATGGGTGCCAATATTACCGTTGAAGGAAGAACGGCCATCATCAAAGGCGTAGACCGATTGCACGGCCAGCGGGTTGCGGCGGCAGATCTGCGAGGAGGAGCCGCCTTGGTGATTGCGGGACTTGCTGCTGAGGGCGAAACAATTGTGGAGAATATACACCACATCGACAGGGGATACGAAAGGCTGGAGGACTGCCTGAAAGGGTTGGGAGCTCAAATCGAAAGGATTTGAAAAGATAAACCGGCATAGATGATAAGTATCATGACGGAAGGTACTGTTGGAAGGAACAGAAATGACGGAAAGGATAACGAGGAAAAAAAAGAGGAGAAGGAAAAAAAGATATCTGTTAAAGTTTATCCTGATCATCGCGTTAGGAACAGGTATTTATTATTTCTTGACATCTCCTCTGTTTGATATACAAAAACTAACGGTAATTAACAACCAGTATTATACGGAACAACAGGTGATTTCAATAGCAGAAGCGAGGGTGGGAGAAAATCTGTTCAAAGCCCCTACTTCTGAAATAAAGGACAAGCTGTTGAAAGACCCCTATATCAAAAACGCCGAGGTGGAACGAAAACTGCCCGATGAGCTTGTCATAACGGTAGAAGAGCGTAAGGAAGCGGCGGCGGTGCCCTACGGCGACCAGTTTATTCTCATTGACGTGGAGGGTATGATCCTGCGCAAGACAGATGTAGAGCCGGCACTGACGCTTTTCACGGGAATGACCCTGACTAATATCCAGGTAGGCACGCCTCTCCAGGTGGAGGGAAACTCCATGCTGGCAGATACCCTTAAGTTGATCA
The DNA here is from genome assembly GCA_002385825.1 of Firmicutes bacterium UBA3932. Classification (GTDB taxonomy): domain Bacteria; phylum Bacillota; class Clostridia; order Peptostreptococcales; family Anaerovoracaceae; genus UBA1426. Next base: position 15,357 of record DGEG01000140.1, read on the forward strand.
AGAGCATGGAAGAATACGATATTTTCTTTAAGAGAATCGATTTTTCCAGCGTTGTAATCAGAGCCTATATTTACGACAATCTCATTTGCGAGGGAACTCCTGAAAACATTCTTAAAGGCATGGACGATTTGGAAGATGTGTTGTATGATTTATATGTTCAGGGGATTGAAAGAGGGGTTATTAAGGTAGGAGGAAACGGTTACTATTCCTTCAGTGCTTTGGTGGAGTAACGAACAATCCGTAGAGATTATGGGATAGGAGAAATTCGAATGCAAAACAAAAGCGGAATTCCGATAATATTCGCACTGGCGCTGCTTATCGGTCTAATCATATCAATTCAACTCAACACCTCGGATGCTCACGATCAGGGAGGATTGATTCCCGTTGCCCAGGTAGACGCATTAGAACAGCAGCTGAAAGAAGTTCGAAGGGAAAAAGAAGCGATCCTTGCAGAATATCTCGAACTGGAGCAGAGATTGAAAGAAATCGAAGAAAAAAATCTCAGCGACGACGCGTTTATTCAATCTGCCATGAAGGAACTGGAACGATACAGGATGGCTGCGGGTGTTTTGGACGTTAAAGGGCCCGGCGTTATTATCACCGTCGACGATCCGATTCCTACCGAAGAAAATCCGGGAGACGGCTACAGTACAATTATGGTGCGATACGATCTGTTGCTGGCTCTCGTAAACAAGCTGAAGGATGCCGGCGCGGAAGCGATTTCCATCAACGGACAGAGGATTATCGCCAAGACGGAGATCAGTCTTGCCGGAGATAACGTGAACATAAATACCGTTCCCACGGCTCCCCCTTACACGATTAAGGCCATAGGAAATCCTGATACCCTTGAAGGTGCTTTAACTATTCGCTACGGAATCGTGGAAAACATGCGCAATAATTACGGACTTCAGGTCTCCATCGCTAAACAGGAAGAGATTGAGATACAGCGGTATAACGGCGTTCTTAGATTCCTTTATGCCAAGCCTATTGAAAACTCCGAGGAAGAGGATGCTCAATAAGGGACATGAGAAACAGACTGAAAATAGTATTAATTTTCATATTATGCGTTTTTATAGGTTCTTCTGTCATTGTGTTGAGCAAGACGGTAAAAGGGTTGCACGTTTTTGTGTCTTCAAAGGTGCTTGAAGATTACAGAATCACCATTGAAGGTGAGCGCAAGGATATGGAAAACCTCATAAAACAGATTGAGGAAGCAAAGGCCCAACTGGAAGAACTTGAAACCTTCGAAGCAGAGAATGAAGATATAAGCCAAGAATTGGAAGCAAAACTCTTCCAGGATCTGGAATTTTATAAATTAGCGGCAGGCTTTGTGGATGCAGTAGGGCCGGGAGTTGAGGTGATCGTTGACGATGGAACGCGAGACATCGGGTTTGGAGAAGATCCCAACGATATCCTGGTGCATGACATGGATCTTTTTCTCATTATAAATGAACTGAAAGCAGCCGGAGCGGAAGTGATTTCCGTAAACGGGCAGAGGATTGTGGACACCTCTGCCATTTCCTGTTCCGGTTACACGGTTCGCATCAACGGACAGTTTTATGCAAGGCCATTTATCATCCGCGCCATCGGCGACGGTTCGCGGATGGCGGCTTCACTTATAGGTCCCGGCGGCTATGGAAATTACCTGAAGGATTGGGGACTTGTTTTCAAAGTATCGATACGGGATGATATCAGGATTCCTGCATATACGGAAGACAGGGCACCGAAATATATGACCATTGCTACCGATGACAGAACAGTAAAGGAAGGTGAAAACAATTGACTATCGCAATGATGATAGGGCTGGGAGTAGGAATTTTTATAGGAATTTTCTTTGATGTTAATTATCCTGCCCAGTTTTCTTTCTACGTTTCCATGGGATTGCTGGCTGCCATGGACTCATTATTGGGGGCGCTTCGTGCCCACCTGGAAGGCAAGTACAGCAACATTATATTCGTCAGCGGCTTCCTTACTAACGCCATTCTCGCGGCTGCACTTGTTTATCTGGGTACGCGACTGGGCCTTCCTCTTTACTATGCTGTCATCTTTGTATTCGGTGGCCGACTTTTCCAGAATCTTGCAGTTATCCGCAGGATTTTGATAGACAGATATTTTACGAAAAAAGACATAAATGTCTACAATAAGTAGTGCAAGGAACATGTATCTATGCTATAATCGGTATAACGTCTAGACAGAGTTAAAATGGTTCGTTGTGAATGATTCTTTCAGGAGGTAAAGGGGTTATGCTTCAATTTGAAGTAAATGAAGAAAGACATGCGCAAATTAAAGTGATCGGTATCGGAGGCGGCGGAAGCAATGCGGTAAATCGCATGATCGAGTCCGGTATGAAAGGGGTCACTTTTATTGCTGTTAATACGGACAAGCAGGCCCTATCCATGTCAAAGGCGGAAACCAAGATTCAGATCGGAGAGAAGCTTACGAAAGGATTAGGTGCAGGAGCAAATCCCGAAATCGGTCAAAAGGCAGCGGAAGAAAGTATAGATGACCTGACGAAATTCCTGATGGGATCGGATATGGTATTCATTACGGCAGGTATGGGTGGAGGCACCGGCACCGGTGCGGCACCGATTATAGCCAAAGCAGCAAAAGATGCAGGAATACTTACGGTAGGTGTCGTTACCAAACCCTTTACCTTTGAAGGAAAGAAAAGAAGAGACCATGCCGAATTAGGGATTAAATTCCTGAAAAAATATGTAGATTCGTTGGTAGTGGTACCTAATGACAAGTTATTGCAGATAGCAGACAAAAATACTACCATGCTTGAAGCTTTTTCAATGGCTGACGAGGTTCTCAAGCAAGGTGTACAGGGCATATCGGATCTGATTGCGGAAGCCGGTCTGATCAATTTGGATTTTGCCGATGTGCGCACGGTAATGACCGACAGAGGCATCGCTCACATGGGTGTCGGCCGCGGCAAAGGAGAAAAAAGAGTTGAAGCAGCCGTCAAAGATGCCATTGAAAGCCCGCTGCTCGAAACCAGCATAAACGGAGCAAAGGCTATTCTCCTGAATATCATGGGCGGCTACGATTTGGGCATGTTGGAAGTCAACGAAGCGGCGGATCAAATTGAGAAGTCTGCAGATAAAGATGCTATCGTGATCTTCGGCGCTTCCGTAAAAGAAGAACTGCAGGACGAAATCGTCATTACCGTTATCGCTACCGGATTCGAAGACGGAGGGACAGATCGGATTATCGGGAACCGGGATATAATACGGCCCGGGGCGGATAAGGATAAGGCAGAAGAGAGCTCGATAAAACCCGAAGAAATCGAAGAGGGCGAAGCCGGTTCCGCAGACGAAAACGAATTTGAAAAGAAATTTGACACAGACTTTACGATCCCTTCCTTCCTTAGCCGGACTAACAAAAAGAATTATTAAAGAAAGACAATATGCGGAAGAGAAGCCGGAAAACCCCGGCTTCTGTTTTTAAAATTCTCTGCTGGTAACCGAGCATAAACTTTCCGCCATAAATAACTCTACGCAACAGAGGACGTCCATGAAATATATCGCATCACCCGAAAATCCCATGATCAAGAAAGCAATGAAGCTGAAACAGCGCAAGATGCGAGAAAAAGAAGGGCTTTATTTTATAGAAGGTCTAAGCTTATGTCGTGAAGCCCTTGCTGCAGCTGTTAATATAGATACCCTTATGATTCGCGAATCAGAGTATTACTCTGAGAAGAATGGGGAATATGAGGATTTACTGGAGCAGTCTTCAAAAGCAGGTATAGAGACAGTTGTCGTTAAAGACGGACTGTTCAATAAATTGACTAATACGGAAACGCCGCAAGGCATTGCAGCCGTGGCTAAATGCAGATACTGGGATGCAGGTAGTTTCTTTGCCGCGGATAAATCAGGAGGGCAAGGTAACATACTTGTGTTGGATCGCATCCAGGATCCGGGCAATGCGGGAACGCTGCTTCGGACTGCTGAGGCTGTAGGCTGTCAGGGTGTCTTGGTGGTTAAGGGCACGGTGGATCTCTACAGCCCAAAAGTGGTAAGGGCCGCAGCAGGGTCACTGTTTCGGCTGCCGCTGCTTTTTACGGCTGATGCCCAAGAGACGGTCCGCTTGCTCCACAGCCGTGGAAAGCGTGTAGTGGCAGCTATCCCATATTGTGAGAACTTTCATTTTCAAACCCGATTGGATCGAAATGTAGCTTTCGTCATCGGAAACGAAGCTGGAGGCGTAAGTGCCGATTTTCTTGAAATGTCGGACTGTCAGGTGAAAATCCCCATGTGTGAGCCGGTGGAATCTCTCAACGCGGCGGTAGCGGCGGGGGTCATCATGTACGAGTCATTAAGACAAAAAATCGAAAGAGAAGCGGAGGAAAATAATCGATTATGCAAACAAAGTTGACAGCTATATTACAGGAAGCAAAAGAACAGTTACAAAGTGCCTCGACTATTGCGGAAACGGAGGAAATCCGTGTAAGGTTCCTCGGGAAAAAAGGGAAGCTCACCGAGATCCTCAGATCCATGGGATCCTTGGACCCTGAAGAGAGAAAAGTTGTCGGGCAGGCCGCAAATCAGACACGCAGTGAAATCGAAGCAATGCTTGCGGGAAAATATGCAGCAGTTAAAGAGGCGGAGAAGCAACAGAAGTTCAAGGCTGAACGAATCGACGTCACAGAGCCGGGGAAGCAGAGACCTTTAGGAACCAGGCATCTGATTACAATTACCATCGATGAGATAACGAGAATTTTTATGAGCATGGGTTATTCCATTGCAGAAGGTCCTGAGATAGAAACGGTCTATTTTAACTTCGATGCCCTGAATGCTGCGACGAATCACCCGTCCAGGGATATGACGGACACCTTCTATATAGACGATGAAATCTTGCTCCGAACCCAGACTTCGCCGGTTCAGGCAAGAACGTTATTGAAACAAAAACCACCTATTAAAATTATTTCTCCCGGAAGATGCTTCCGCTGCGATACTCCGGATGCAACCCACTCACCCATGTTCCATCAAGTGGAGGGGCTGTTGGTGGACGAAGGTGTAACTATGGCGGACCTAAAGGGAACTTTGGATTCTTTTGCAAAGCAGCTCTTTGGATCTGACGTGAAAACCAATTTCCGTCCTCATTTCTTCCCCTTCACAGAGCCCAGCGCAGAGATGGATGTGTCCTGCTTCAAATGTGGAGGCAAAGGCTGCAGGGTCTGCAAAGGAAGCGGGTGGATCGAGATACTGGGTTGCGGTATGGTACACCCCAACGTACTGGATGTAGGCGGGGTGGACACGGAGAAATATACAGGTTTCGCCTTCGGCATGGGAGTGGAAAGAATCGCCATGTTGAAATACGGTGTAGAAGATATCCGGCTGTTCTTTGAAAATGATATGCGCTTTATAGGGCAATTTAAATAGGGTTCAAACAGGAGGAAACAACGTGCTGGTATATAAAGAATGGTTAGATGAATACTGTCCTTTGGATAAGAGCATGGAAGAGTTCTGTGAGAGGATGGTAATGTCCGGCTCCAACATCGAAAATGTCAAAGGGTTTGGTAGAGGTATAGAAGACGTAGTGGTTGGAAGAGTGGAATCCGTTGAGAAGCATCCCAATGCGGACAAGCTGCTTGTCTGTATAGTGGATGTGGGAGAGGATGAGCCTTTGCAGATCGTTACAGGTGCAGGAAACGTGTTTGAAGGAGCCTATGTTCCGGTTATTCTGCACGGGGGGAAGCTGCCGGACGGTACGGTGATTAAGCGGGGCAGGCTTAGAGGAGTCGAATCTTCGGGTATGCTTTGCTCGGCAAAGGAATTGGGCTATGATGATAAAGTGATTCCCGTAGCCCACAGGGATGGGATTTGGATCCTGGATAAGGAATATCCCCTGGGTATGAATATTGTGGAAGCTTTAGGACTTGAAGGAGATGTAATCGAATTTGAGATTACTCCCAACAGGCCCGACTGCCTGTCCATGCTCGGGATGGCCAGAGAAGCAGCAGCCACTTTTGGCGGCAACTTGCGCTATCCGGACACAAAGTGTACCGACGAACAGGGAAGTGTTGAAGACTATATCTCTGTGGAGATTAAAAAACCTGAACTTTGCAGGCGATATGTGGCCAGAGTGGTCACCAACGTAAAGATTGAACAGTCGCCCTGGTGGCTTCAAAAAAGGCTCATGCATGCGGGTATGCGCCCTATAAACAACATTGTGGATATTACCAATTACGTGATGCTGGAATACGGACAGCCCATACATGCTTTCGATATTCGAGACATTAAAGGCAACCACATCTGCGTGGATACCGCAGCTGAAGGAGAATTGTTCACAACGTTGGATGGAACTGAGAGAAAACTATTCGATGATACGTTGATGATCAAGGATGCGGAGCGAAATATAGCTGTTGCCGGAGTCATGGGAGGACTAAATTCAGAGGTCGTGGGAGATACCACAACTATTGTAGTCGAATCCGCTAACTTCAACGCGGACAGCGTACGCAGTACCTCAAAGAAGCTTGGACTTCGTACGGAGGCCTCATCCCGATTTGAGAAAGGAATTGATCCCGAGCTGGCAATTACAGCTGCCGACAGGGTATGCAGGCTGATCGAACTTTTGGGTGCGGGAACCGTAATAGGAGGAGCCATCGATGTATATCCCGGAAAGAGGGAGATTAATCCCGTAGATGTGAGAGTGAACCGGGTAAATCAGATTCTGGGTACAAAGCTTTCCGCGGAGGACGTTGATGCTATTTTTAGAAAGCTTGAGATGAAGACTGAGACAGCAGGCGAGGGTGTTATTCGCGTTATTCCGCCCTCGGTAAGGATGGACTTGGAAAAGGAGATAGATTTCGTAGAGGAAGTAGCAAGGATATATGGATATGACAGGCTTCCTTCTACACTGCCCAAAGGCAACTGCGAATCAAAAAAGACGAAATTACAGATGCTGAGGGATTTAACTAAAGATTCCCTGGTTGGAATGGGATACAGCGAGATTCAGACTTACTCCTTTATGAGTCCTAAAGGTATGGACAACATACGGATATCCGATGACAGCCAGGAACGGGATATGATAAGGCTCATCAATCCGCTGGGAGAAGAAACAAGTGCAATGCGAACTACGTTGGTACCCAATATGATGGAGGTCTTGTCCAGGAACTTTACGAGGAGTATTGAGTCTGTCAGAGCCTTTGAGTTGGGCAATACTTTCCACAACATCAAAGGAGCCGACGGACTGCCGACGGAACAGGAAAATCTGTGTATCGCCTGCTACGGAGAGGATGAGGACTTTTTCACATTGAAGGGTGCCCTAGAAGAGCTTCTGAAGAAGATGGGTATTCATGGAGCAGAGTATGTATCGGAATCAACTTTGGACACGTATCATCCCGGACGATGTGCAGCTATCATCTATGATAATGTTAGGTTGGGAACGATAGGAGAAATTCACCCCGATGTTGCAGAGATCTACGATCTTGATGTTAAATCATGGTGTTGTGAACTGAATTTCTCACGCATGGCGGAAGTGGCAAATACGGAGCGCTATTACAGCCCGTTGCCCAAATATCCTTCCACTTCCAGAGATATCTCCCTGGTGGTAGATGAGGACACTACAGTGGCATCATTGAGAGGGGTAATTATAAA
>DGEG01000014.1 GCA_002385825.1 Firmicutes bacterium UBA3932
AGATGTGTATAAGAGACAGCTCCGGCGCCATTATAGGAGATAAGCTGTCTCCCCTCTCCGATTCCACCAACTTGGCGGCAGGGGTCACAGAGACTCCGCTCTTTCATCACATCAAAAGCATGCTTTACACTACGGTGCCAGCCTTCATTATATCCTGCGTGCTTTACCTGGTTCTGGGCATGAGGTATTCTGCAGATTCCATCGATACGAGCACGGTAGAGGTTCTTCTGGCAGGCTTGTCGGAAAACTTCAATATCGCTCCGGGTTACGCTATCATAGCCATGATACCTTTGGTAGTGGTAGTGGTGTTGGCCTACAGGCAAGTGAGCGCGTTGGCGGTAATGGTAATCGCCTCCTTGGTCGGCATGATTCTCGCCATGATTTTAAATGGCTACGGCCTCTATGAAATGATGGGCTATATGAATTATGGTTTCTCCATTGATACGAGCATCGCGGAAGTCAACAGACTCCTCAACAGAGGCGGCTTGCAGGCCATGATGTGGACGGTATCGTTAGGTTATTTAGGATTGAGCTTCGGCGGAATATTGGAGAAAACCGGTTGTTTGGAGGCGCTGCTGAACAAAATGTCTACTACAACGAGAAATGCAAGAAACCTTATAATAACCCACGTATTCTCTGCGATTCTGGTCAACATGATTTCTGCCAGCCAGTACGTAGCTATACTGATTCCGGGCAGAATGTATCTGCCGGCTTATGATAAACTCGGAGTCAAGAGAATGGTAGCTTCAAGAACCTGTGAAGACGCGGCCACCGTAACCTCTCCTCTGGTTCCCTGGGGACTATGCGGAGTATACTTTACCGGAACCTTAGGAGTAGCCACACTGGATTATCTCCCGTATACTTTCTTGGCGCTCATCGTTCCCGTTATAGCGATAATATATGCGATTACCGGTAAGTTTGTATGGCCAAATACTCCGGAAATGCAGGCGGAGATCGATGCGCAGCGCGCAACTGAAAAAGCCGAAGCAATTGAACTGTAGGAAATGGAGAATAAAGCAATGACAAATCATAAAGAAGCATTAGAACTCGTGCAAAAGCTCATCTCCATAAAGAGCCCTTACTTCGAAGAAGATCAGATTATGGAGTTTGTCGATAATTGGTTTCGTAACAACGGCATGAATTCCCGGATACATAAGTATTGTGAAGAGAAGGTTACAGGTTTTAATGGCAAAAATGTGGTTCTGGAACTGCAGGGTAACGCGCCCGGGCCTACCATCTGCATTAATGGACATCTGGATACTGTCAGACTGTGCAGTGGGTGGACTGTGGACCCTTATGCCGGTCATGTAGAAGGCGATAAGGTTTACGGTGTAGGCGCCCTGGATATGAAATCGGGATGCGCGGCAACGATGCTGGCCTTAAAGGCTTTCACGGAAAATCATAAGGATAATTTCAGAGGAAAGATAATAGCTACTTATGTTTCTGCGGAAGAGGGTCCTTACGGTATGGGAACCAATGCTCTGATAGAAGAGGGTTATCTGAAAGATGTAGATTTTTCAATTGTCACCGAACCGTCTGCCGGATTCGTGGGAAATCCTTTTCCCACAGTCTGCCTCGGCGCCAGAGGGGGGTACGGCCTGGAGATAGAGTTTTTTGGGAAATCTGCCCATGCAGCATTGCCGAAAAGCGGGAAGAGCGCTGCTCTGGATGCGGCAAAAGTGGTTTGCGAGTTAGAAAATGTGGATTACATTATGGATGAACACTTGGGAACCGGAGCTGCCTGCGTTGTGGCCATTGAAAGCGACGGAGGGGCTTGCAGTGTGCCGGATTATGCGAAGGTGAGACTCTTCTGGCACATTGTAGTGGGAGAAAATGAAGAAACTATTGTTCGCGAAATCGAAAAAGCCATCCAACGGGCAAACATCCAGTGCGACTATAGGATCAATTTTCGAGAGGCTCCAAGCGAAGGATCGAAAGGATTCATGCCCTATACCGTTGAGGAAAGCAACCCCTATGTGAGGGCCTTTGTCGATTCTGTGGTAAACGTTTGTGGCGAGGAGCCTGCAATAGCCTACTTCCAAAGCATCGGAGATTTTAATTACCTGGGCACCAGGCTGGAGGCTCCTGTGGTCCTGTTCGGAGCTGAAGGAGAAAATTTCCATAGTCATAACGAATATGCCACCATCTCTTCTATTGTGAAGACGGCAGAGGTCATCTATGATTTTTTAACACGGCAATTGGTCTAAAGTTGATAGAAAGCGGAAACAGGCCCTCGAATGGGAACATGAAATGGGGCCTGCTTCCAAGTATATTCTGACAAGAAATATGATTCTTAGACAATCTGGAGTTTTCATTTCATTATATACATTTGATATCCGAAAGAAAGAGGAGTACAATTGAACAAAACATGTTTCTTTGAATTGACTTGATGTAAAAAGAGGTAGCTATGAAAAAAGATCTTCTGATAATCAATGGCAAATGCCTCACTATGAGCGATGATGATAAGGAATACAGTTGGATGTTGATCCGCGATGATAACATCCAGGACATGGGATGGGGAGACGATTATAAAAAATACATTGCTCGGGCGGGTAAGGTAATCGATGCAAAGAAAGGGACGGTTCTCCCCGGTTTTGTGGACAGCCATTTTCATGTGGTGCAAGCTGCTCTTAATTCCAGAAGTTTGGATCTGAGCAAAGCAAGATCATTTCGAGATATCGGCACCCTTGTGTCCGAAGCGGCTAAAGCATCACCAAAGAGAAATATACGAGGGATCGGGCTCGACGCACAGAATCTCAAGGAAGGCAGATTTCCGGACCGGACAGTAATTGATAAATATTGCAAGGAAGCGCCTGTATTCATCAATAGCGTGGAATACCAGACTAGCGTCCTAAATACGTATGCCCTTCTATATTACAAAATACCTTTTACTTTGGAAGGCATCGACTTCGATGAAAACCAAGTTCCTACCGGAATTATTACTCACTATGCCAATGTTCTACTTCGTGAAAACGTGTTGAAATCCATACCCAACTCCACCAGGATGGAGGCTGTCAATGAATTTCTCGAGTCTGTTATAAAAAATGGAATCACAACGATAAATGCTATGGAGGGCGGAAGGCTTTACTGTGATAAGGATGCTGAATTCATATATGAATCTGCCGGCAAGTTTACCATTGATGTGGTGCTGTTTTTTTCTACTATGGATATAATGAAGATAAAAGAGATGCAGTTAAATAGAATCGGTGGTTGTCTCTACGTTGACGGCACTTTCGGAGCCCGAACCGCTGCTCTCACTTTTGAATATAACGACTGCCCCGGAAATATGGGCGGATTGAATTTTACTCAGGATGCATTGAACGAGTTTGTCCGAGAATGTTATGCCAACAAACTGCAGCTGGCTCTTTATACCATCGGCGATCGGGCTATTGAGCAAGCCATAACGGCTCATGAATACGCACTGGAGAAGACGGGAAATACAGGATTGAGGCACAGGTTGGAGCATGTGGAGCTTCCCACTTTAGATCATATCCGCCGGGCGAAAAAACTCGGACTTATTTTTTCTATGAGTCCCACTTATGAGCATATATGGGGTGGTCCAAATAAGCTTTATCGCGAGAGGTTGGGAGATAATTACAAAAGGACGAATCCGTTCAGCCAAATAATACAGGAAGGGGTTGTTATCTGTGGAGGGTCCGATTGTGACGTTACACCTGCTGAACCGCTTCTCGGCATTCACTCCGCGGTTAATCATCCTGTAGAATCCCATCGCGTTTCGGTGTATGAAGCGATAAAGATGTTTACCTGTAATGGTGCGTACAGTATTTTTGAAGAAGACAGAAAGGGCACTTTGGAGATCGGAAAATTGGCAGACGTTGTCATCTTGGACAGAGATATCCTTTCGACGGACAAAAAGAAAATTAAAGATATCAAGGTTATGACCACAATAAAGAGCGGACGAATCCTGTACAACAAGCTAAAGGGATGAACGGGGCGATTTCATGCTGTCGATTAAAATGTTAGGGCAAGTGAATATCAGCTGTAATGGTGTTAACATTACAGATAAGATGAGCACAAAGCAGATAGCGCTTATCTGTTTACTTGTTTTGAATCATGACCGGGAGATGAACAGGGAGAAGCTGTGCGCTTATCTGTGGCCGGATAGCGACGAAGAAGCCGCCAGATACAATTTGCGCTATAACTTATGGAAGATGAAGAATCTAATTCCTGCCGATCCGAAGGGACAAAACTTTATTCTGATAACAAAAGACAGTTGTCGTGTGAATAAGAAATATAGATTTCAATGCGACAGATTATGTATAGATAGTTTCGATCCTCACAAACAAAAGTCGGTGGAAGAACTCCTTCAACTCAAGGAACTCTTTAAGGGAGATTTTCTTGAAGGCTTTTATATGAAAAACTGTAATGAGTTTAATGAAATTATTTTGTTTGAGCGGGTTGTGTGTCAGACAAAACAGATTGAGATTATGCAAAAATTAGCCGATCTTTATGAGGAGGTCAATCGAAGTGAAGAGGAACTACAGGTTCTCCACGAGATGATGACTATTGAACCATATAACGAAAACTTTGCATATCGCATTTTAAACATCTATAAAAAGACAGGTAATCGCACTTCAGCAATCAACTATTTTAAAAAATTTGAATCAAAGCTGCGGCGGGAACTCAATATAGCCCCGAACAATGACCTTAAACTACTATATCGAACGCTTACCGAAACTCCCGGTAGTATGATAAAAGATGGGATGAATCGCAGCAAAGTGGAAAAAAAGAAGTTGACGATTAAAACTCGCTGTATGAAAAATATAGATTTTTTCTGGGTGGCGGATGTTATCAATGCGCTTTTGCAGAAAGCAGACAGGAATTATCTTATGGAACTTCATGCAAATTATATTTTAGATCTAAGCTATATACAGAACGAGTTATTGTTGCAATACGAGAGGTCAGTATCGTTAGAACACAGGGAAGTCGGTAAGGTGCCGGCAGTTCGCATCGTGAATGCTTTTGTTAAATTCCTAAATCACGCATCTCAAATATATGATATAAACATTCACATCGAAAATTATAATGAAATGGATCCGCTTTCTATTGCGGTATTAAAGCATATCGAGACAAGTTCTATCGATAACATATGCATCACCAAATGAGGCAAAAATCAAAAGGGACTGTCCCTTTTGATTTTTTAATTAGAATTTGAGGAGATTTTGCATTGCGCTTACATGGTGCTTGCTTACGGGTACGGTATCTTTTATATCATCAAACCCCACGTCGCAACGAGTTTTTGAATAATGGATAAATCGGGACACCTTATCCAGATTAACCAGATAGGCGCGGTGGCAGCGATAAAAGTTGTAGTTATTAAGTTTGGTATATGTCCTCCGGCTTTATTAAAATTGTTTCGCCTTCGAATTCTATAAATAACTTTTTTGAGTTTTCATTGAAATGATAATTCAGGTCATGAAAAGAGCGGGCATCTATATTACCGCCGCCATATTTTAGAAGCTTGTCCACACATTGGCAGAAACGTTCCCGCGTCACCGGTTTTAACAGATAGTCCAGCGCGTTGAGTTCAAAGGCTTTCAGTGCATAATCGTCATGGGAAGCGACGAATACGATGCATGTGTCCGGGCAAGACTTTATTATCTGCTCGGCTATGCTGTTTATTTCCGGCATATCAGTGCTAAGGAATACTACATCCGGCTCCAGGTCAGCCAAATTTGCCAATCCTTCGAGAGGATCGGTGAACGAAGCGATTAAGTTTACATTATCATTTGTGCCGGCTAATTTCTTAAGTTGATTTAATGATTTTTCGTTGTCTATGACAATAGCTCTCAACAATGTTCTGTCCCCCTTTCTGTTTAACTTACTTTCCAAGGGTATGACAGGCGATATCTCGGGATTAAGAACGCATCTGAATTGCAGGTTAATAATAACGTTGAATAATCCTCATTATATTTTGATTCAAATTGTATCACAAATTGAGTAAAAATTGACAGAGTTTTACAAAAAACCTATAATTAATACAATCATTTACATCTCAAGGTGGAGCAGTTGAGCAACATGAGGGAGGAACCCTTTACTTTTACGGGATTGCTGTTATAATGTAACAGTTAAGGTATTTGTGTTAAGAGGATCGATGAACCCATGAGCAGAAACATGTTTACCATAAAAAAGCTCATAACTCTGGCTGTATGTCTTGCATTCGTTCTTGTCACGGTTAGCGGATGTTCCACTTATGCCAGCTTTGCGGAAGAGTTTCTGAGTGAAGAAAAGGAAGAGGACATCGTGCGTATCGGCGTTTTTGAACCGCTTTCGGGAAGCGATGAGGAGGCCGCAAGATTTGAAATTATGGGAATCGAGCTCGCTCACAAGCTCCATCCTACTGTGTTGGGCAAGCGGGTGGAATTGGTCTATGCGGATAATAAATCCGAAATCACAGTAGCAGAAACTGCGGCGCAAATGTTGGTGGAAAAAGAAGTAGATGTAGTACTGGGAAGCTACGGCAATGCTCTGAGCATGGCTGGAGGGCAGTTTTTTCATAAAGCCAGGATTCCGGCCATTGCCATCACCTGCACAAATCCCCTTGTGACAAAAGGAAATCCTTACTACTTTAGAATCAGCATCGTGGATTCCTTCCAGGGGGTCATGGCCGCGAAATACGTCTATAACGAACTCGGTTTTTCCAAAGCGGCAGTATTAAAACAGGCAAACGACGATTACGGCGCAGCACTGTCACAGGAGTTTTCGGACAAGCTGGCCTCCCTGGCTCAGGCTGAAGTGGAAGATGTGATTTTAGCTACGGTAGAGTACAAAAAAGACACAGAAGACTACGAAAAACAGCTCCTCCGGATTAAGGCCTCCGGCGCGGAGGTGGTATATCTGCCATGTTCCGCTGAAGAAGGGGCTGAAATTATAAAGCAGGCAAGGAAACATGGTGTGGATGCGCTGTTCATCGGTACGGATCTCTGGTACGATGAATCTTTTATAGAAACAGGGGGACGAGCTGTTGAAGGTGCCGTCTTTACAACCTTTTTTGATGCGGAATCTTCAGTAACTGAAAGGACAGAGGAGTTTCTTGCCGCATATCGGGCAGAATATAGAGAAGAGAATACGCCTCATAGCGCCGTTGCCTTGGGATTTGATGCCTATTTACTGGCTTTGGATGCCATAGAAAGGCATGTGGATATGCAGAAGATGGCGGAAAGGGATCCGGAAGGCGTTAAGAGTCTCATGCTTCGGGATGTGCTTGCAAGAACCAGAGAATATGTAGGCGCTACGGGAAGCATAAGTTTTGACGAGAACGGGGATCCTATTAAATCTGTGGTAATGATAACCGTCGAAAACGGAGATTTTAAACATAAAATCACAATTCATCCCGAATGGGAAGAATCAGAAAGCTCATGAGACTAAGAAAGGAAAAAACAAATGGAAGAAAAATTGAAAGCAGCCATTGAAACAATCAGACCTTTTTTGCAGAGGGATGGCGGAGACGTGGAATTTGTTGCGTATACCGAGGATAAAATCGTGCAGGTTAAGCTAAAGGGTGCCTGCCAGGGATGCCCTCATTCGCAGATGACCATTAAAGGCGGTATTGAGAGAATTCTCAAAGAACAGTATCCCGAAATTGCAGGAGTTGAAGCCGTATAAACGGTAATAAAAATATGACACCGACAACACGAACAAGGCGAAATCGGAGAGGAGCAGCGAAGCATATGAAAAAGCGGAACCGCATCCTCTATGTTTTATTGCTTGCAACAGCTGTGGCTTT
>DGEG01000090.1 GCA_002385825.1 Firmicutes bacterium UBA3932
AAATTAAACCTTCTATTTGCGGTATATGTCCCGGAGGCTGTGCGGTGAAAGTAACGCTGGAAGATGGCAAATTGGTAAAAGTTGAGCCGCACAAGGATGCTCCTTACGCAAATTTATGTATCAGGGGCAGACACGCTCCTGAAATCGTATACTCTCCACACCGATTGAAAACACCACTAATCCGCACGGGGGAGCGTGGTGAAGGAAAGTTTCGGGCGGCTTCCTGGGATGAAGCCCTTGACCTGACGGTACAAAAAATGACAGAGATTAAAGCAAACCATGGGCCGCAGGCCATGTTTAGCCACTCTGGCCGTGGTACCTTTGAACAGTCAATGGTCAGATTTTACAACATGCCTAATACAATGACAAATAAACTGCTTCTACCGTTCGGTTCGCCTAACATCTCCGGTGTAGATTCTTTATGTTATGTAAGTTACGGTATCTTTGCTCCCATGGCCAACTTCGGCCTGCTCGCAACCAACTTGTCCCCTGACTTCGAAAACAGCAATCTTATTATTGTCTGGGGCACAAACCCGATCACCGATTCACCGCCGTTTATCTTTAAGAGGATCGTCGAAGCGCAGAAAAACAATAAAACTAGGCTTATCGCCGTAGATCAGATGCGCTGTGATATAGCAGCACGAGCCGACCAGTGGGTGGGAGTGCGTCCGGGAACAGATGGAGCTTTAATTCTGGGTTTGCTTAATGTTGTCATCAATGAGAAGCTGTACGACCGGGAATTTGTAGAAAAATGGACTCTTGGCTTTTCAGAACTCAGCGATTACGTGCAGAATTTCCCCCCGCAAAAGGTGGAGAGCATCACCCGTGTGCCGGCGGAAACCATTACGGCACTTGCCAGAGAAATAGCAACTACAGAGGGAGTAAGCCTGCACACCTTTACCGGCCTTGAGTACTCGAACTGCGGGGTGCAGAGTATAAGGGCGCTCTATATTCTGTGGGCAATAACAGGGAATCTTGATGTTCGGGGCGGTGTATATTTAACCGCGCCGCGCCGCCCGCCACAGGACGAATTTCCCAAACCTGCCGGGATCCTGCCGGTAGGCGCAGATAAATATCCGCTGTTTTATGAATTAACCGGAAGTGCCCAGTTTATGGAATTTCCCAGGGCTGTCCTGGAGGCAGAGCCCTATCCTGTCAAGGGTTTGCTTGTTATCGGTTCTTCTATTTTAACTTCCTACCCGCAGCCCAAGATCTTTGAAGAAGCCTTCCGCAAGCTTGATTTTATGGCGGTGGTTAATCTTGTGATGACGCGGGATGCACTTTTTGCCGATGTTGTCCTCCCCTCGGCCACTTACTATGAAACAAACTCTTATCAGCGCTATCCAGGCTATGCACGCCTTAGAAGGCGTGTCATAGAGCCTATAGGACAGTCAAAAAATTGTGCTATGATTATGACTGAACTGGCCAAGAGGCTTGGTTACGGCCACCTTTTCCCGCAAAGCGAAGAGGATCTTGTGGAAAAAGCTTTTGCCGGCAACCCCGCTTTGCTTAAAAAGCTGCAAAACAGTCCCGACGGAGTTAAGATCCCTGCTCCGGAACGTCGCTATAAAAAATATGAGTTAGGTTTACTGAGAAGCGATAAAAAGCCAGGCTTTCCAACTCCTTCAGGCTTAGTGGAGATCACTTCCAGTTTGACGGCCAAGCACGGCTATGATGCACTGCCCGTCTATATAGAACCGGTGGAAGGCCCATTGCACGATCCTGAACTCTATAGAGAGTTTCCTCTGGTCTTAAATACGGGAGCGAGGATCCAATCAACCTTCCGCTCCCAACACTTGAATGTGCCGGGACTGGTGAAATATCAGGAAAAACCGCACGTACTGATCAATCCCCTGGACGCAGCAGAACGTGGCATCAAGGCAGGGGACAAGGTAGCGATCAGTACCAGGAGAGGTGAGGTCTTCTTTTACGCCGATGTGACTGAAAATGTTTTACCAGGTCAGGTTGAAGTTAATATGGGCGGAGGAAACCCTACTCAGGTTGAAGCATGGCGTCAGGCAAACGTAAACCATTTGACAGACTTTAGCAATAGGGACCCGATTTCAGGGTTTCCAGTATTCAAGGCACTTTTATGCCAGATTAAGAAAGCCTAAAAGCTTATGAAATTTGTGAAAATAAACCTCCCGTAAAACATTATAGAAATTCAATTCGCTTCATAATTTTTGAAGCCCGAAAACGGAAACACCGTTCACATGATGCATGGAGATTATAGATTACCATAGAAAAGAGGACTACCACGCTCTGATGCAAAGCGCATGGTTAGTCCTTTTTTGTCGGTGGGCTGCCCAATGGGAACGGGTTTGTGTATTCCATGGTTGTTGTTTAATTATTTTTTGCATCGCTACGGATAATCCTTTGATGAATCCTGTAATTGAGCGACTCGGCAAATATTTCTCCAAGTTCCTTTCCGTTATTTGCTACAGTAAACTGACCGTTACGGAGGTCAACAATGTACCGCACTCCGGGCAACTCTTTGCTGTTCGCCCCTTTATAAGTAGCACTAAAAGCTTCCTTGTAGCTCATTTGATTTTCAATTTCCTTCTTTAGATAGTTGTTTTTTTTTTCTTCATTTGGAGCCGCTTCCTTTTTTGATTTTTCAACTATGGCATCGTCACGAACAATCCTTTGATGAATCCTGTAATTGAGCGACTCGGCAAATATTTCTCCAAGTTCCTTTCCATTATTTGCTACAGTAAACTGGCCGTTACGGAGGTCAACAATGTACCGCACTCCAGGCAACTCATTGCTGCCCGCCTCCTTATAAGCAGCATTAAGCGCCTCCTGGTAGCTCATTTTGACAATGTTCTTCTTAGCTGGAATCGATGCCATTTTAAATCCCCTTTCATTTGATAATCCAAGCTAATTATAACATAAATCACAGGTTTTTATCAATATCAGGAAAAGTTTATACTACTATTATATAATCAAAACCATGATTCCACTGCATAAATTGACATTTAAGACTCAACTTGAGCTAAATACTACAGAGGGCCTTTGATTACAAATAAAAACACCATTTCTTATCAGTAGCTTTGCATACGAATACGGTTATACCATGCTTACTTTAGCCTGGGGTTGCCCTTCCCTTGGCTTTATCTGTTTGATAAAAAACCACAATTATCCCGTTAGTAACGATAAGCAGGCCTCC